>CAIJEA010000119.1 GCA_903819605.1 uncultured cyanobacterium
ATATGCAAATTGGTATAGTAGCTAGTTATATTAGGACAAAAGCAAAACCCAGAAAAGAGTTGCGGCGCAAAGCGCCGCAACTCTTTTCTGGGTTTTGCTTTTGTCCTAATATAACTAGCTACTATACCAATTTGCATATAAATTCAATAAATACTCCCTTCCCACCCAAAAAATAGGCATTATAAACTGAATAATGAGACTTGCGCGGCTTCGCCCTGCACGCCTCATTATTCACTGGGAAGGAAGTATATTTAATGAGTATGGTGAATAGTGCTTTAAAATAGTATTTTAAAGCATGAACTTTGCAGCTTCGATCGCAGCTATGGTAGAAGTATTGACGAACGAATCCCAGACACAGATTATTCAAAGCAACGCTATTGTGGCGAATGGCTTGAGCAAAATTTATCGTACTGGCTTTTGGTTAAATCAAAAAATTAGTTCTTTACAAGATTTTTCGTTAACCATCCGTAAAGGGGAGACATTTGGCGTTTTAGGTCCAAATGGTGCTGGTAAAACCACATTATTGAAGATATTGCTCGGTATCGTGCAGCCCACATCAGGAACAGGCGAAATTCTGGGCTATCCCCTTGGCGATCGCACTGCTAAACAGTCAATTGGCTATTTACCTGAAAATGCTTATTATTATGACTATTTGACTGGTTGGGAGCTTCTTGATTTTATTGGAAGTTTGTTTGGTGTTGCACCATCATTGCGCCGTCAGCGCATTGCTGATTTGCTAGATCTCGTTGGTCTATCGCAGTCAGTCGCCCGCAAAAAGCAACTGCGTCAATATTCCAAAGGCATGGTTCAAAGGATTGGCGTTGCACAGGCGCTGATCAATGATCCTGAAGTTGTGTTTCTAGATGAACCGATGTCTGGACTCGATCCTGTGGGTCGGTATCAGGTACGCGAAATTATTTTGATGCTCAAAAATCAAGGAAAAACTGTATTTTTTAACAGTCATATTTTGTCGGATGTGGAGTTAATCTGCGATCGCATTGGCATTCTCAATAAGGGCGAACTGGTAGCCATGGGGACATTAAATGAGTTACTTGGCACTGAGCAGTCCTATCAAGTTAGCGGTCATGGCGGTACTGAAGCAGCCTTACAGCCTTGGTTACAACATCTCATTTTCCAAAATGATACTTGGCATGGACAGTTAGCTAAGGACTTGCCAGAATTTTTGACTTATATCGCCAGTATTGGAGCAAAGGCGATCGCGATCGAGCTTGCCCGTCAGACCCTTGAAGAATTTTTTATCGAACAAATCAAGGCATCTCGCCACAAAGACTAAAATCAGTTCTATGCTCCCAAAACTAGAAAAGGTTCGCTTCGCGAACCTTTTCTAGTTTTGGATTTATTCGATGTATGCCCGATCGCCGCCAGATTTTTGGGCTTGTAGCAGCAACCGTTTCGATAAAGATAAAAGTTCTGTAAAATTCATTTCTGATACATCACTTGAGTCCTTCTTATGTCCTAAAGCTCTAACTACGCCACCGATACTAATGGTAAGGGGAAATAATAATCCTGAAGAAACGGCGATCGGATGACTGCGAATACTGGCAATAAGATCGTTAGCAAGTTGCTTGCATCTTTGGGCATCAGTATGAGGGGTAACACAAACAAACTCATCTAAACCACAACGATAAATCAAACTATTGGCATTGCAACTATGGGTCAATCGACCTGCGATCGCTTTTATTGCTTCATTGCCAATTTGTTCGCCATAGGACTCGATAACTTGGGTAAAACGATCGATATTAATAACTAAAACTCCAAGGAAAGGGTAACTTTTATAATTACCAAAACCCTTGAATTGCTGCATCATTTTGGGAATTATCTCTGCAAAAGCCCGTTCACTCAAAACCTTTGTTAAGGGGTCAGATAATGTGAGCGCATCTAGCAAATCATTTTGGGCTAATAATCTTTGATTTGTCCAAGTCAAAGACTGCATCAAAGCACTTACTCTCAACCCTGAACGTAATCTTGCCTTTAGTTCTGATTTATCAATAGGATTACTAAGAAATTCATCTACTCCTGTATCCAGACCAATTTGACGTTGTTTAGCACTAAGGGTTTCAACAATTAAGATGAAATAAGTTGCGATCAGTTCGGGCTGTTCGAGATTTGCCTTAACTCGATGACATAGCGCTAAACCTGAAACATCAGGAATTGTCCAATCAGCTATGACGATCGCAGGTCGCTTTTGTAGAATTATTTCCCATGCTTTTTCACCGCTTGATTCCGTTATGCAGTTGTAACTTTCTGCTGCTAATACTTCAGCGATCGCCGCCATGAGATTAATATCACCGCTTGTAACTAGAATGAGAGAATTATGACGGTAGTATTTGAGTCTACGGAAATCCAATGTATTTGCCTCGCCATATCTGAAGTATCCAAAATTCACTCATAAAAACTAAATGTGATCGGGTATTGCCCATCGAATCAAATCTAGTTTTTATCTAATCTAAGTTTTATCGCGAGAGATTTTACAGTGCTTGGCGCTAGAGTAAAAACCCATATTTTTGTTGTGAGTAATATTTTTCAGCACTTTCAACAAAAATATCATGTTTTATTTGACACTGTCCGCGCACTCACAAAAGCTCATACTAGACATCAAAAATTATGGGTGTGAGGCTAAGCCTCACACCCATAATTTTATGATGACAAGAGAGTATCAAAATGATATAGCCAATATAAAACCCTGAATAGAATTTTGGCG
>CAIJEA010000120.1 GCA_903819605.1 uncultured cyanobacterium
CCGATCAATAGCATCAATGGAACTAAGCTTTATCGATGTTAGAAAAGTAGTTATAGCCAATTAAGTCAAACTCAAAAAGCTAGAAAAGATAGGAATCACGTAAAAGAAATGTAGAGGCAATTCATGAATTGCCTCTACATAGAAACGCTGGTTTTAAGTTATTTTTTGAGTAAGTCTTAATAGAGTTGCGGTGCTATACACCACAACTCTATTTTATTTTTTTGGCTATGTTAATGCAAGAAATGACGAACGCCTGTAAGAACCATGATCATACCGAGTTCGTCAGCAGCTTTGATCGAATCAGCATCGCGCATACTACCTCCTGGCTGAACGATCGCAATAATTCCTGCGGCGGCAGCAGTACGGACAGAATCATCAAAGGGAAAGAAACCATCGCTAGCTAAGAAAGCACCTCGAACTTTTTCGCCTGCTTGCTCTAGAGCAATTTTAACAGAACCAACCCGATTCATTTGCCCTGCACCAATACCAATGGTAGTGAGATCCTTGGTGATGGCGATCGCGTTGGATTTGACATGACGGCTAATTTTCCAAGCAAAAACTAGTTCTTGTAACTGCTCGGTTGTTGGCTGCTTTTGGGTGACTACTTTCCATGTTTCAGGCTGGACGATTTCATCATCAGATCGCTGGACTCGCATTCCTCCAGCGATCGTTTTTACGGTTTCATGGGAACCATGCTTGAGATCGGATAGAACGAGTACACGCAGGTTTTGCTTTTTGCTAAGAATCGCAGCAACACTGGGTACGCAAGCAGGTGCAACCACGCATTCTAAAAATGTTTTATTTAAAAGCTGAGCCGTTTCCTCATCAATCGGACGATTGAGCGCGACGATCCCTCCAAAAGCAGAGGTGGAATCGGCTTCAAAGGCTTTTTGATAAGCTTCGGAAATAGTCGGGGCGATCGCAACACCACAGGGATTATTATGTTTGATAATTACGGCACAGGGTTGATCGTCTCCAAACTCTGCAACAATGCTACGGGCAGCTTCAAGGTCAAGCAAATTATTAAAGCTGAGTTCTTTGCCTTGTAGTTGTTGGGCGGCTGACCAACCTTTTTGTGTTGCCCCGACTTGATACCATGTCGCTGGTTGGTGGGGGTTTTCACCATAGCGCAAAGGCTTAGGGTTATTGCATAGCAAGGTGTAGGAAGAAGAGATGGTATTGAGAGGCTTATCTTCCGAACTAACTGATTCGTCAGCAATTAAATCGCCACCCAAGTATTTGGCGATCGCCGTGTCGTAGGCTTGGGTATGTCGAAAAGCGGCGATCGCTAATTGCTTGCGAAACTCTAAGGTTGTTTCGCCATTATTAGCCTTCAATTCTGTAAGAAATTCTGAATATTGACTAGGACTAGATAACACAGCAACATGCTTATAATTTTTAGCCGAGGCTCGAATCATCGTTGGTCCCCCAATATCAATGTTCTCGATGGCATCTTCTAGAGTGACATTAGGCTTAGCGATCGTTTCTTCAAAAGGATAGAGATTAACAACTACAATCCGAATTGGTTGGATTTCATGATCGGCTAAATCTTGTTGATGTTCGGGGAGATCGAGCCTTGCCAAAATTCCACCATGAATACGAGGGTGTAACGTTTTGACCCGTCCGCCCAGAATCTCAGGTGCACCAGTATAGTCAGATACTTTAGTAACTTCAAGCTCAGCCGCCTTGAGTGCCTTAGCAGTTCCACCGCTACTAATTATTTGAAAGTTATAGGTGGTTGATAGTTCGCGGGCAAGTTCGAGTAGTCCTGTTTTGTCAGACACACTCAAAAGGGCAAGAGGTTTCATTTAATTAGCTCCATATTCATTATTGGCAGTCTCAGACTCCCAGTTCTTATTTTAAACCCAAAAAGGTGGACTGACACTTGGCAACGCCTCTGCTGATAAAAGCGCTCATTTCTGAGGAGTAATTACGATCGCCTCTTGCTCAGGTGTCCATACAGGAAATTTTTGCATGACCAACTCAAAAAGCGAACTGGTCTCATGCCATTTGAGCCACTGTTGTAAGTGAATATAAGGACTTGAACTAAACCATTCAATATCTACATAGGCTAACTGTCTTACAAATGGAAAAATTGCCACATCAGCAAGAGTCTGGCGATCGCAGATTAAGAAATTATTTTTTTCTTGTTCTGAGTTTGAATATTTAAGATTTAGCGCTGTATTCTCAAACTCAGAGATTTTATGTTGCTGAAGTTGAAGTTCTAAAACCTGTAGAAACACTTCAGCTTGTTGTCGATAAAACTCTGGTGATTGCTCAGGAAAGCGGTTGGGATATTTATAGCGATCTAATGCTTGCTTAAACTCTCGATCGTTTGTGGTGATGAGATTTTTTGCGATCGCCAAAGATTCTTCCGATAGATTTTTCCAATTTTGAGGATCATTTTGTTGAACTGCCCAGTTCATAATATCGAGGCTTTCTTCTAATATTAGGGAACTTTGGGGAGAATCTCCAATTCCCTTAAATATTTGCATTACAGGAGTGGTTCCCTTCGGAGAAATATTAAGCATTTCTTGGGGCTTGTTCTTTAATGAAACTTCTCTTAGTTCATATGCTATTTCTGCATAAGCAAGCGCCATTCTGGCTCTAATTGCATAGGGACATCGTCGGAAGGAATAAAGAATAGGAAAAAACATATTAATGTGGAGCAGAACTAAGCGACAGAAATAACCAAGGCTATAAACTACAAAATAGCATTGTAAATCTCTTCATTTGCTTTTGCGGAAGCAAATAAATCAACGATAGGATTTGGATAATCGACTCCAAGACGAACGTTAAAACGCTTTTGCTCAATGGGTAAAAGCTTCCAAGGTTGATGAACTTTGTTGGTAGGTAGAGCCGAGAGTTCTGGGAGCCAATGTTTGACATATTCTCCTGTCGAATCATAATCTTGTGATTGTTTATTTATATTAAAAAAGCGGAAGCCTCGTGCGTCGTTGCCGATGCCTGCGGTGTAGTTCCAATTTCCCCAATTGCTGCAAGGATCGTAGTCAATTAGAAGTGACTCAAACCACTCTGCGCCCATCCGCCAATCGATTCCCAGATTTTTGGTCAGGAAACTAGCAACATTTTGACGACCGCGATTGGACATAAAGCCAGTTGCAGCAAGTTCGCGCATATTTGCATCAACTAAAGGAAACCCAGTTTTCCCAGTTTGCCAAAGTTCAAATCTTATCCAGTCTTGCTTCCAAGGAATATCCATATTGCGTAAGCCTGCGCGATAGAACAAGCGATCGCCATGTTTCGCTGCCACAAAATGAAAATAATCGCGCCAGAGTAGTTCAAAGATCAGCCAGTAAGTCGAATAATTAGCTAGCCGATCGCTTTCGTATTGTTTTACTTGAGCATATATATAGCGAGGACTGATGCAACCTAAAGCTAACCAAGGCGAAAATTTGGAGGAGTCATCAACATTCAACATGCCATTCCGAGTTTGTTTGTAAACTTGGAGTCGATCGCTTTGCCAAAAGTAATGCTCTAAGCGCTTTAGAGCTTCAGTCTCACCACCTTTAAATTGCAATACTGCGCGATCGCAAGGCTCAGGGTCGATTAGTCCGAATGTAGCTAAATTTGGCATCTCGCCGATATCGAGATTTTTGGGTAATGGATTGAGGCGATCGGGAACAGGAAAAGCTTTGCGGATCGTTAACTCAGATTCTACTTGCTTGCGGAAGTGCGTGAAGAGTTCGGGAAGTTTAGCGATCACAAAAGGTAAATCATCGAGATGCAATAGCGTATTTCCCCAAAAGCTTTTACTAACAATGTTTTTGTCTTTTAAAGCTAAACAGAGAAGCTTTTCTACAGTCTTCTCTTCGGTTGCGATCTCCTCATGGTAATAGACAGAGCCAATTCCAAGTTGTTGTGCTAACTCAGGAAGAATAGCTTCAGGCTTGCCAATACGAACGATCAGGTCAGAATTAAGAGATCGCAACTGCTCGCGCAAATTTGCCACACTCTCGATCAAGAATTTGGCACGAAATGCTCCAGTTTTCGCAAAACCAAATGCAGTCTTACCAAAGTGTCGCGGATCGAAGCAGTAAATGGGAAATATTTGAGCGTCTGTTTGCCGAGATGCCTGAGATGCTCGATATAAAGTCTCACAGTCATGCGATCGCAAGTCATTGCGAAACCAAACTAAAATATTTTGATTGTTCATGCTTTTTGAGTTTAGCGTTCCACAATTTGAAATTGACGATTGAGTAGGTTCATACTTGCGGAGATGCTGAGGCTAATCGCTAGATAGGTTCCCATAATAATCAAAATCACATTTACAGGTCTTCCAGTCTGATTAATTGTGGTGGAGGCAACGCGATAGATATCGGTATAACCGATCGCGATCGCTAAACTGGAGTTTTTAGCAATATTGACATATTGACTGGTCAGCGATGGAATAATGACTCGTAATGCTTGAGGTAAAACAATTTTTCTCATGGTTTGGAAACTGTTCATTCCTAGAGCTTTTGCTGCTTCTGTTTGTCCTTTTGCTACAGAAAGAATTCCACCACGCACAATCTCGGCAATGAAAGCACTGGAAAACATGGTTAACCCTAATACAAGAGCACAAAATTCAGAGCTAATGGTCGTTTTGAGAGCAGCGATCGTGATGCCATCTTTAGCAAGGGTGGCAAATCCTAAAGAGATTGCGTCACCAGTGGATGGAAGCGTTAAAAAGATAGCTGAGTACCAGAAAAATAGTTGCAGCAATAGTGGAGTATTACGGAGAATTTCTACATAAATACGCGCAATCTGCTTAAGTAACCAATTTTGAGAAAGTCGCGAGATCCCGACTGCGATCCCGACTACTGTGGCGGAGGCAATACTAATTGAGATCGCCTTTAGCGAATTAATTAGCCCAACTTGTAGTGCACGAGTGTAGCTATCTGATGCCTTATAGGGGAAAGGTGTATCAGCAATGTCGAAAGATGCAGGATCGCTGAGAAAGTCGAAGCTAATCGCCAGCCCTGAATTTCGCATATTTCTGGCTAGTGTATTCCACGCTAAAATGCTGCAAGTGATAGCGACTGCTAAAAAAACTAACTGAGTAATCGTGCGCCAGTTCCAGAATTGTTTTGTAAAACTTGTTGCGAATTTCCAATTACTTGCAGACATCGCTCACATTACTCCTGACATGGCTTAGTTTTAAGTCTAGTATATTTGCGCTTTACTAGCAATTGATTACGTTTCTGCTACCATAATGCTTAGAACAAAACTAAACCCCAGAAACGAGTTGCGACATGTTGAAACTCGTTTCTGGGTTGCAGATCTTAACTAGATTATCGAAAGCTATACTAATAATCTAGCTTTTATATTGGGCAAAATATTTGCTCTAGATCTTAAATTAATGCCAAAGTCCTCAATTAAAATTGCTGTAGTTGGAGATGTTCATGAATTATGGCAACCCCTCGAAGATCGTCTAGCACTTCAGTCTTTAGAAGTTGATTTAGTTCTATTTGTCGGTGACTTTGGGAATGAGTCCATAGATATAGTTAAAGCGATCGCTGATATAGACTTACCGAAAGCAGTGATTCTAGGTAATCATGAAGCCTACTATAGTGATTCAGATCCAAATAGCAAAAGTCAAAAGAAAAAGAAATGCCCCTACGATCGCACTAAAGAAGATCGTGTTCAGCAGCAATTAGATGTTTTAGGTAAGTTCCATGTCGGTTACAGTTGGCTAGACTTTCCTAGCCTAAATCTCTCTGTAGTTGGTTCGCGACCATTTAGTTGGGGTGGCTCTAAATGGAAGAAAGATGCTTTTTATCGCGATCGCTTTAACGTACACAATTTTGAAGAATCGACACAACGAATTATCAATGCCTTTGCCAATGCTAACCATGAAACTGTAATTTTTTTAGGACATTCTGGTCCATCAGGTCTTGGCGATGCTGAGCATTCGATTTGTGGTAAAGATTGGAAGCCTATTGGTGGTGACTATGGCGATCCAGATTTTGCTGATGCGATCTCAAAATCCTATCAAATGGGTAAAAAAATTCCATTAGTTGTGTTTGGGCATATGCATCAACATTTGCGGCATAATTCTAGTCGGACTCGTGAGATGATCGCCACTAATAATATGGGCACAATTTTTTTTAATTCTGCATTTACTCCTAGAATCGTTAAGACCAATGAAGGACTATATCGTAACTTTACGATTGTAACTTTAGTATCTGGACAGGTTAGTCAAATATCACTGGTCTGGCTTGATGAACTTTGCAGCATAATTAGCGAAAATATTCTATTTGTATCGACTAATGAATGAACGACTCGTAGAATGCCAAATTCATTCTTCATTTAGAGTAATTACCGATCAAGCCCAAATAAAGGCGGCGCTTTGCGCCGCCTTTATTTGGGCGTTCGTAAAAAATTATGGATAGATAACTGGAAAATCTTGGATATATTTGCCGTCACATTCATACTTAGCTCGAAACTCCTGCAAAACCATGCGATCGCCTTCTAATTTATAAGTAGCTGATGAACCGCAATCGCCGATACCGCGAAACTTAGTGAAATTAGTCAATGTTTGCGATCGCGAACTAAATCTAGGCATTCCAGCGATCGATCGCTCAGTAATCCGTTTTGGCTTTTCTCCATCTTTTCCTTCTTGAAAACTATCAAATTCGAGGGGAATAACACTAGGTTTTGGTGAGTCATTAGTCCAGAGAACATATTCAAATGCTCCTTGATAGGCAGCCAGAAAACATTGAATTTGTACTAAATATTTCTTCTCAGAGATCTGAAAGGCTTTAGAACCCATGCCGTTCTTCCCATCTTCAGCACGGAAATTGTCTTTGCAAATTCCTAAACTTTCACGGTTTTGTAGTACATATTGCAATGGCTCGGAGGCAGGTTTAGATGTAGTTGGACTATCTGCATTTGGTCGAGCAAGATATCGCAACAACTGCTCTTTACTTAAATTTCCATTTGGGAAAGTTACCCGCAAGACAGGTTCAGGATTTTGCGTGGTTGGAGCTTCAAGCGTGTATACATAACCATCATTTTTAAACTCGATCGCGCCAACTTTTTGGGGATTATAATTATTTGCTTCCATATCTAATCCACCGCTACCATCTTTGTTGCGACTGATGTAATAGCGAGGACGATCTGGAGCATTATCATTAGCACAGATATAAACTTGGTAATTAGAAGTCTCCCCATAGGCATAAATTACTTTTGATTTACCACAGGTTCGATTATCTTCAATCTCTTTAATGTCGCCTACAGATATAGCTTTTGGGGTTTCAGTATTTGTTTTCGAGTTTTCTGGGGAGGAACTAGGAGATGGGGTGATTGATTTTGTTGGAGCCGTAGTCAATAAATTGTTCGGTGATGGTGATGAGTTCGTGGCTTCTGGATTGCCACATCCAAGCATTGTAAGGCTTGCCATTACAGCCATTAAGCACAGTCGATTTTGCAACATTAGTCCTGATCCTTATCTCTGTTCTTTAGTGATTTAAAGAGATATATCTTCTCTTTAGTCTTTTGACGCTTTATACTAAGAAATTAGTTCCTACCGCGACTGAAATTGTTAGCCAATTTAGAAACTTAAAATCTTTAAATAAGGTTAGCATTACTATCATTTTTCCTTAAATAAACTCAAGTTGTCTTTAGTTTAAACTGCTTTAGAGTGCCGCCTATTTGAGAATTACGATCTCACCGCGATCGCTTGCTTCTCTAAACTCCTCTCCAAAATTACAATTAGCTAATTCCCCTAGTTGGATGTTTTTCTCAAAACTTGGTAATGTGGAACTTATTTCTAGGGATCTTAGAGATAGAGATAGACGAGTTATCTCTACCGATTCCTCAGTTAAATCACAACCAAATAGATTGTGCTGCAAAATATGTGTTATTACTTCCATTGATGTTTTGTGGGCGATCGCTTCATTATGAGGTGAGAACTTGGTTAATAGATAATGAATGCGTTCATGCTCGGAAATCAAAAACTCTAAAGCCGTTATCAGGAAAACTCCTGCTCCACATTTAGGATGTAAAATTTTGATTTTCAATAAACTCTCTTGATACTCTTTGCAATATGCCAAGGTGTCTTGAGTAAATTTATGTTCTCTATGAGGACTAGTATTTGTTAAGGATAAATGTTGTTGTAATAGGCGAATTACAGATTCGCTATGTAAAATTGCTTTGCATGGTAATTTCGGAGTACGTCGTTTGCTGAGATTACTCAGGTCTTTGCGATATTGTGATAACTCTTTTATTGATTCATCAAAAAGACAAGTGAGGATATGGCGAGTAATATCTTCATGAAAGTCAAAACGGGCAATTTCTTTAATCTGACGGCATAGCTCTTCACCAACAAACAACGCACTATCTAAAATACGATCGTTCTCAAATAGACTTAATGGATACGCATTAATGGGAATTTGATAATGAGAATTTCCATGTTGCACCCATCGAAATATTGCTTTGTAGTTTTCCCAAATAGGTTGCTCGATATAGGGATTTACAAACTCGTAAGCATCTTTAATTAAGTTTTCAGGTAATAGATGACGATCCTCACAACAGGCAACGAACAAGATACGGTTTAAGAGCTTTTGAGCTTGGTAAATTGCGATCGTGATTGCCTCTTCGACATTAATTTGTGGGTGGGACTCAATATTAGGGGCATTAGGCATTTGCGCCAGCAGAAGCAAGCGATATCGAAAATCCTTGATGAGTTGACTACGAATTTTGTAATAGTGACTATAAAAATTTTTGAGAATCTCTGATTCGAGTTGATGCGACTCTTCTAATAGTTGTGTAGTTCGCGATCGCTCTTCACTATTAACAATTCCTCGTAAAAGAGTGCGACGCGACATTAAAAAATAAAAGGCTTTGAGTTGATCTAAATCTGCCAACGACTCCCAAGAAAATCTTTGGCAAAATAAACCTGAAACATCTCGATGATAAAGGCATATTTCACGATAATCCAAAACGATCAGCCACTCAGTTGTCTCATGCTGTGGCTCAGGTTTAACGATCGCACCTTCCTCAGCGGTATTAACCCTGATCTCCGCAATTACATTGACGGAATTCTCCGTAAAAAAACCAAGAGAAGAATTTGGATGCAATTCCAACTCCCATGCCCCACCATCTGTCTCAAAGGGAGATTTATATCCTAGGATATCAACGAAAATATCATGCAAAAACTGTGCTTCAGCAATTAGATTAGATGGCTTACCATCATAGTCAAAACATATCCACTTATGAACTATTTGATAGCGATCGCCCAAATCTCTAGGAAACCCAAACGAGCTAACTCGTCTTGCGAGTGGCTTAGGATGAAATAGAGAATAGTATGGCGATCGCTGATTCATTCATCTTTAACGACATTATTAGATAACTGCTTTTCCATCTCAACCTGAGCTAGTAAAGTTTCACGATCTTCGGGGGACATCTCTTCTAGCTGCTTAGTCAATACAGCTTTTTTGTAGTCATCTAGTTGCTGATTGTAAGTCATCGTTTGGGTAACAGCTCGGAAAACGTACGTTGAAATCCAAGCTAGTAATACACCTACTAAAACTACTTGGCTCCAAACACCTGCATTGGTTACGTCGAAACCATAGGCGCGAAATGCAAAAAATGCAACTCCGCCAAACACAAAAAACGTAACCATAATTGCTATGGCATCAATGCGGCGCATAGTTTTAATCTCTAAGATATTTGCATTTTTATAAGTGGATAATACTTATAAAAACCTATTAATAACGTTAAATTTGTCTTGCTTCAGGGCGAAAGTTAAAGAAAGGTGAAACAAGCAGTAACCCTGGGAAGAAGAAAAAGGCTAAAAAGCAGATGAATACTCTTTCTAAAGAGCCTGTCTTGTACCAACGTGCTTTGAAATAAAACAACACTACCACTGGGATCACGAGCAAGTAAGCGCCTGCGATCGCGGCATAAACAATTGCAGCAAGGATTGGGGCTGATAGGAGTAATGACATATTGCTAGACAGTTTTGCGTAGATGTTTTACATACAGGTATTTATCTTTAGATTTTAGCAGTTTATAGATATCAAATTCCCAAAAGTAGAGGCATCGCAAGGCAATATCTCTACTTTTACAGCGCTTTGCGCTCAAACCCAAACCAAGAAAAATTTTGAAAGTGTTGCAAAGCAACGCTTTCAAAATTTTTCTTGTGGTTCGTTTGATCGGTAATTGCTATAACTACAAATCCCCCTGAACAGCACGGGCAATGCTGCAAGTATGTGAAGAAATGCGTGACATAGCATTAACCATTTCTAAGTGAATCGAGCTTGCATCAAGATCTGTGGGTGCACCAGAGCTTAGTTGCTGCAAGTGCCGTGAATGCATCTCTCGCTTAATTTGATTAAGATACTGACGATGGGCAAGCACCTCTTCGGCAATTTCAATATCTTGGGCTGCCACTCCCGCTAGTACTCGTTGCAGGAGTCCCAATACTTCACGATGATAGGATACAATGTCTTCCCATTGGGGCTGCGGAAAGGCAATCTGTTTACGACGTTTACGGCGGGCGAGGCGCATCAGTTGGCGATCGATAATGTCACCGATCGCCTCTAGTTCTGTACTGATATGCAATAAACACAACTCTCGCTGCGCCTGTTCTTCAGTCAAGGTTTCATCATTTAACTGAATCAAGTAATTCTTAATCGCTGCCTCTAAATCATCCAATTGATCATCTAAATTACTAACGCGCTTCGGTAAATCCTTTCTCCCTGCATCAAATGCCTGAATACTAAGTTGCAACATCTCCGTCGCCAAATCTGACATCCGCAATACCTCCCGCATCGCCTGTGACAGAGCTACCGCAGGTAAGGTCAAAGCCTCTGGATCAAGGTAATACAGTGTTTTCTTCGATTTTTTGTTTTTGTCTGGTGCTGGAAAAATCAGTATGGCGATCTCTCCTAATTTACCTGCCAATGGCACAAAGATAATCGCCAGAATCACATTAAATACCATATGCGCGATCGCCACTTGCGTAGCTGGATTGGGCAGAACTTGAGTTAATACAACCGCTAAAGGATTGAGAAATAGCATTACCATCGTAACGCCAGCTAATCGAGTCCCCATGTAAATTATTCCCAGTCGCCGCCCTGCGATATTTCCCTGATTCATGGCAGTCAGCAGAGGTGTAATCGTCGTGCCAATATTCGCTCCCAACATCACCGCCAGAGCCGCAGTTAAGGGCAAAGCGCCCCCAGACGCAAGCACAATTACAATACCAATTGCGGCAATGCTAGAAACAAACACCGCCGCCAGTAATATCCCTAGCAGCATTAAGACCAATGGTGATTGAGCAAGGGTTTGCATTATCGCTTTAGTAATCGTACTATCCGCGATCGGTGTGCTACTTGCCTCAATCATCGATAGCCCAACGATGACTAAGCCAAAGCTAAATACTGCTCGTCCAATATCTCTTAACTTGGATCGTCGAGATAGGAACGCAAAGGTAGCTGTGAGCCCCAAAAACTCTAGTGCATAGTCTGTAAATCGAAAAGCCAGTAACTGCACAATAAGTGTGGAACCCACCGATGAACCTAATAGCATCACTACTGCTGCTGCCAAAGGAATTAATTGGGAGCTAACTAACCCAATCATGATCGAAGCCGTTGCCGTGGAGCTTTGAGTAAGCATAGTGACGACAATACCCACGCTAAAAGCAGTCAATGGGCGATTTGCTAGGGTCATCATTGCTAACTGTAGCTTAGTACCAAATGCTCGCTCCATTGCATCGGTAATCAGCTTAACTCCATACAAAAGCAGCATGGAACCGCCTAACAACAAGATCAACAACTGAGTTGGATCGTTTGTTTTGAGCATCACCATACCTCCCATAACCAGAAAAAAACGGTAGCCCAATCAAGTTACCGTTTATTAAGAATAGGTTAAAAATAGGTTAAATCTAAGTAATCTACAATGCATTATCAATGCCAATCGATAAAGTCTCTCAAATTGGGTTTTCTGAGTCAGAGCAGCTAAAAAACGAAATTAGTTTCACAATAAGCATTGCTACTTTTGTGAATTCTTTGATTTTAGTCTGCTAGAGTGCTAATATAAAAAACGCTGAAAATTTACCCGAATACATCCCTAAGACTGTGGCACCTCAACAACAAAAGATTCGGATTCGTCTCAAAGCTTTCGATCATCGCCTGCTAGATTCTTCCTGCGAAAAAATAGTCGAAACTGCTAATCGTACAAACGCTGCGGCTGTGGGGCCTATCCCTCTGCCAACTCGTCGTCGCATCTATTGCGTTCTCAGATCGCCCCACGTAGATAAAGACTCTCGTGAGCATTTTGAAACTCGTACTCATAGTCGCATTATCGATATCTATCAACCATCTGCTAAAACTATCGATGCTCTCATGAAGCTCGATCTTGCTGCTGGCGTGGATATTGAAGTGAAGCTCTAAAGTTCATGACGCGAGAAAAGCCCAGAATTATGAGAGTAGCTAAGCCTGCTTCCATAACTCTGGGCTTTTGCTATACACAACCCAAATAAAGGCGGTACTTCGTGCCGCCTTTATTTGGTTTTTATGTCCTCAGTAAAGCTTGCAGGTCTACAGATATAGCCAAATAAGTTAAGACATAAAACCCTGAAGAGAGTTGCATTGCTTTGCGCTGCAACTCTCTTCAGGGTTTTATAGTAATTAGTGGTGCGCGGCTTTGCCGCCTACTAACTTATTCACTCGGTAAAATCTAACCTCAAGAAACGAGTGACTGCGCTTTGAGATGCCCTCGTATTCTGGTTTAATGTCCTAATAAGATTGGCTACAGCTATATCACCCATTTAGAGGAAGTGTAAATAACCTTCTTTAATTGTAAGGTTTTGACCTGATATAAAAACCAGAGAGTAGAGGGGGTAAGAATTTCCGCTTCTGCCCTCTGGTTTTAAATTGGTTTAAACTAAGTGAGAAGTGTCGCAGCTTCAAGATCTAGCTCTGAGGAATCAAGATGCTGAAAAAGCTAAAAATTAAATACCTTCTAGCCTTTGCTTTGGCGGCGATCGCCGCAATAATGTCAATAACGCTTGGATACGGTTGGATGCCTGCTGAATCTCAAAATCAGCCGCAAATTCAAGCGCAAAACAAACCTGCGGAAACATCTATTAAAACGATTAGTTTTCAAAATGCTGGGTTACAACTGCAAGAGGTTGGACAAGGAATTTATGCGCTAGTTGCTAGTACCGATTTTCCCCCGTTAAGTCCTGCGGTTGCTATTTGTAATGGAGGCATTGTCATTGGTAGTGATAGTGTTTTGGTGATCGATCCATTTCAAACAGCCGATCTGGCTGAACAGATGATCTCAACGGTGAAATCGCTAACAGATAAGCCGATTAAATATGTTTTGAATACGCATTATCACTTTGACCATACAGGGGGCAACTCGGTATTCATCAAGCGTGATGTGCCTGTGATGGGACGTGGTGTAATCCGCGAATATATTCAAAGTGGTAAAAATAATACTGGTGGCGTTACTCCTCCCAATGTAATCATCAATAGCCAAACTGATATTTGGTTAGGCGATCGCCAAGTCAGAATTGAGCGAGTCGATGGGCATTCGGCTGGAACCGATCTAGTTGCCTATATTCCTGATGCTAAGGTCTTGTTTACAGGCGATATGGTTTTCAATAAGCGTATTCCCTATACTGGTGATAGTGATATTCGTCAGTGGCAAGGTAGTTTGTATCGCTTGATTGCCAGTTTTCCCGATGCAAAGGTTGTTCCAGGACATGGCGATGTCACTGATGTCACAGGTTTGCAATCTCAGCAAGCCTATTTCAGTTGGTTAGAGCGTCTGGCTCTGGAATGGAAAGGTCAAATTTTGTCTAAGGAGCAAGTTCTTGAGAAGTTTGCCAAAGTTCCCGATCTCTACAAAGACTATAAATTTAAGGGATTATACTCAATGAATTTAGAATCTGCTTATGAGCAGTTTACTCGTAGCGCGACTATACCCTTAATTCCTTAAGTCACAATTCAATAGATGAAGGCGTACTAAGTACGCCTTCATCTATTGAATTCCTTATAATCCACTGTGTTAGTTATGGTTATACGTGCTTTCAAATTACCTCTCAAATTGCCTTTGCTAATTTGTTTGAGTTTACTGTCGGCGATCGCCTCTGTGATCTTTACCGTGTCCAGAGCAGATGCATTACAAGTAATGCTCAAGCCTAATAACCCAAGCCTTGGCGATACAGTATCAGTATGGATTGCAACGAACCAAACTAAGGGTATTGCTCCAACAGTGTCAGTCGATCGCAAACAATTTCCTGCCTTTGCGATGTCATCTAATCGCTGGAGAGCATTTATTCCCACAACTCCCCTTGATAAGGCTGGACTGCGTCAGGTGGTTGTCACAGGTGAGGGTCTACAACAAACTTTGGCGATGCAATTAGGCGATCGCGAGTTTCCCACTCAAAGTATTTGGCTGAATGATTCGGGTGGAGGCTTGGAGCCAACAGATTATGAATGGGACAAGGTTTCGGCTTTTAAAAAATTAGTCAGCCCTCAAAAATTTTGGAGTGGCGTTTTTTTACGACCTAATGATGGTGAAATTACAACTGGATTTGGGGTACGGCGCTATTACAACGGTGAGTTTGCCAATGATTATTATCATCGTGGCGTTGACTATGCAGGTGGATATGGTTCGCCTGTAATTGCACCTGCGGCAGGTTACGTTCGTTTAGTGGGGACTGTTGAACAGGGATTTCGACTGCATGGAAATACAATAGGGATGGATCATGGTCAAGGTGTGGAGAGTATCTTTTTGCATCTCAGTGAAATTTATGTAAAAGAAGGTGATTTTGTAAAGGCTGGTCAAACAATTGGGGCGATCGGAGCAACGGGAGCTGCAACTGGTCCTCACTTGCATTGGGGGTTGTATGTGAATGGTGAATCGATCGATCCTGTGGCTTGGAGATACGAAGGAGTTGAATAAAGTCGAATAAAAATGTGCTTCGGATATTTTTAAGTTAGTCCAAACCAACCAAGATATGTCGAGAGAACTGTATTACCAAAGAATAGAGAAATTGCTCCACCGATCGCTAAAAATGGTCCAAAGGGGATTGGCTGCTGTTTGCCTAACTTGGTCGTAAGTATAGCGATCGCCCCAACTAGCGTGCCAATAGCTGAGGCAAGCAAAATCGTCAGTAAAGTATTTTGCCAACCCAGCCACATGCCAATCATGGCGGCTAGTTTAGGATCGCCGCCGCCCATAGCTTCCTTTTGCAGGAAAATTCTGCCACCCAAGCGCATAATATCCAATAGCCAAATACCGAGAACCGCTCCACCAATACCGAAAATTAAATGTCCCGCAAAACTAGTGCGATCGCCACTTTTTACAACCACAAGACTAGCCTGATAGATCAAACCTAGCACTAAGCCTGACTGGGTTAATGCGTTGGGTAATGTCATCGTATCGATATCAATTAAGGCGAGAGCCAATAGCCAACTTAGAAATGCAGCGTAGAAGCATAGGATCGGAATTGATAGTGAAGTCCCAAAATATGCCGCTAAGCACCAAAATAGAAATCCTGTAGCTGCCTCGATCGCAGGATACCGCCATGATACGGGCGAATGACAATAACGACATTTGCCCTTGATCAGAAACCAGCCAATTACGGGAATATTGTCGCGTGGTGCAAGTTGGCGCAGACAATGAGGACATCGGGAAGGGGGATAAAGAATTGATAATCCCGCAGGAACGCGATAGACTACTACGTTTAAAAAGCTACCGATGCTGACTCCGATCGCGATTGCCAGACATTGGAAAACTAGAGACTCGATTAATAGCAAAGGCATAGGATAGGGCTAGTGAATCATTATAGAAATAAGAGGCGGCGCTTTGCGCCGCCTCTTATTTGCTTAGATATTGCGATTTAGTTTGGTAAACAAATCGTACGGGTTATCGAGCAATTTTTGCCACCGTAATCACGGCAAACTTTTCGAGCAGTTCTTTCTGCTTGATTTTCATCAGTTGACCAAGCTGTTCCAGCCGCACCATTGCTACTTTCTGCGATCGACATACAAGCATCACGCGCCCACACCATAACCTCACAGTCTCCAGCCCCAGAAATGCTTTCGCATTCACTTATAGCTCTGTTTTCGGCGGCAGCACGAGTACGATAATTCCAAGAATATCCTTTGTCTTGAGTTGAGGGAGAGCGCGATATTGCTCCATAACTTTGAGCTGCGGATTCTAGTGCCCCCACAGAAATGGTGGGAATCAGAACGGCTGCTGCGATCGCTAAAGAATTCCAGAAATTTTTAGACATAAACAGTTCTCCCCTTGGCTTAGGTGAAACTTTATTTGCTCTTATAGTAATATGCAAATCTAAAGTAAGGCTGATTAATTTGCAAAGTGTTAACCATCTTTAAACTACCGTAAATCTTAAAACAAACTTAAAAACAAAAAAGCAAAAGCGGCACTAAGCGCCGCTTTTGCTTTTTTGTTTTAAGCGTTAACCATATAAACCGCTGTAAAATATTGACTAATATCGATCCTAGGAGTTAAGAATTGCTCACAAGCACAAAAAATCCATTGGTCAAACAACTGCGTTCGCTTGGGGAAAATGCGAAATTTCGTAAGGAGCAAGGACTGTTTTTAGTTGAAGGGACTCATGCCCTAACTGAAGCCTTAGCAACAGCTTACCCGCTTTCGATTGTTTGCTGCTCCGAAAAATGGATCGCTAACAATCCAGATTTATACGACCAGATTGAATCCTCTGTAGATGAAATTGAAAGACTAGAAATAGTTTCTGAAGAAGTGCTTCAGGCGATCGCCACTACTAAAAATCCTGATGGAGCGATCGCAGCAGCTTTATTGCCATTACATGAAGTTGTCAGCATCAATACCTTAGGTTTGGCATTAGAAACAATTCAAGATCCAGGTAATATTGGCGCAATCATACGAACAGCAGTTGCTGTCGGAATTGATGGCATGTTGGTAAGTAGCGATAGTGTAGATCTTACAAATCCCAAAATTATTCGGGCTACCGCAGGACAATGGTTTCGTTGTGCTATGCAAACATCTACTCATCTTGCCGACGACATTCGCAAATTGCAATCACAAGGGGTTAAGGCGATCGCTACGTTAGCAAATGCTAAAAAAACTTATTGGGATTATGACTTTAATCAACCAACTGTAATTTTATTAGGAAATGAAGGTAATGGGTTGTCTGAAGAATTAATCGAACTAGCTGATGAGTCTGTTTCTATTCCCCAAAGCGATCGGGTCGAGTCATTAAATATTGCTATTTGTGCGGCACTACTACTTTACGAAGCAAAACGTCAACGTTCCAAATAAAAGTAGAAATGGGTAACGCTTTTTACTAAGCATTTATTTTAGTCCTAGGCAACTTGACACAAAATTTGATATGACAATATATATTTAGTCATCAGTAAATTTCACAAACGATTCCCATAAAGTCGTTTTGCTCAAAAAAATGTCTTCCCTTGCCTTTGAAGCTTTCTTCATCATTTTGCTTATTATTGCAAATGGTGTTTTTTCCATGTCCGAGCTAGCCATTCTCTCTGCTCGAAAAGTACGCTTAGAGCAATGGGCAAAGGAAGGAAATGCTAAAGCTAGAGCTGCCTTAAGACTGATTAGCTCTCCCAATAATTTTTTGTCAACAACCCAGATTGGCATCACTTTAATCGGAATTTTAAGTGGGGCATTGGGGGGGACAACGGTGGCAAAAACCCTTAAAGATTCATTTGATCGCATAGAACTTGTAAAACCCTACAGTGAGTCCTTAAGCTTTACAGTCGTGGTTGGGATTATTACCTATTTATCTCTAGTCATTGGAGAGCTTGTCCCCAAGCGCTTAGCTTTAAGCAATGCTGAAAAAATTGCCTGTGTTGTTGCACCGCCAATGCGTTTTTTAGCAAATGTTGGTACACCCGTTGTCTACTTGCTCAGTGCCTCGACCGAAGCATTACTAAGTCTCTTAGGCATTCAAGCAAATGAAGAATCTCAAGTTACTGAAGAAGAAATCAAGGTGATGATCGCTCAGGGATCTGAGTCTGGAATGTTTGAGGAAGCAGAACAAGATATGGTTGAGCGCGTATTTCGGCTAGGAGATCGCGCAATCAAATCTCTCATGACTCCCCGCACCGAGATCGACTGGCTTGATATTGATGCCCCCTTTGAAGAAACCCAGAATGAAGTCCTTAGTAGTGGTCATTCACGATTCCCAGTGGCACGGGAAAATCTCGATGATTGTTTAGGAATAGTTGATATCAGAGAGTTTCTGAATGCCAGCATTCACGGTGCGCCGATTGATTTGCTGAAAGTTAGTAGTCCTCCCTTATATGTTGCCGAGACTGCCAGTGCTTTAAGTGTTTTGGAACAGTTCAAACAATCTGGCGATCGCGTGGCAATGGTAACTGATGAATATGGAGGAGTTGAAGGTATGGTTACGCTTACCGATCTGCTTGAAGCGATCGTCGGTGATTTACCGTCCAACGATCGCCTTGGCGATCCCGATGCGATGCAAAGAGAAGATGGCTCTTGGCTGATTGATGGCATGATTTCCAGCGATCGCCTTAAAGAAATACTAGAAGTCGAGGATTTACCATACGAAGAAGAGCGTAATTACCATACGCTAGGTGGTCTGATGATGACCTATCTCAGACATATCCCGATGGTTGGAGAACATTTTACTTGGGAGAGAATGCGTTTTGAAGTTGTTGATATGGATGGAAATCGTGTAGACAAAGTGTTAGTCAATGTATTACCTCCAGCACTACCTCCAGAAGTTGAGCAAAAAAATAGTTCAAAAAGAAGTTAGAGAAACAAATATTTTGCTTCTCTAACTTCTTTTTAGTAAATCATCAGATATCCCATCGGGAAGAAGTAGATTTTATTTGTGTCTCACAAGAAAGTATTGTATGGTATGTAAATACGGTATCCCCGTCAGGATATAGTAGATTAATTTCTTGGAGATCAAAAGCTCATGAGTTTAAGGCAACATCCTTTAAAAAATACAAAATTGACGATTAAGGCGATCGCCAATTTATTTAGCAATATATTCAGTCACAAATGGGGACGTAAATTTGTCTCATTCTTTTTGGCAGGTGCATTGATTAGCGTCACTATGGCAGCTTGCACAGCTACTACTGAGACATCTCCCAACGCGCCGCAAGCAGCAGGATCTGCTAAAAAGGATGTTGAATTAACCCTTGTTTCTTTTGCTGTAACCAAACAAGCCCATGAAGCAATTATTCCTAAATTTGTTGAGAAATGGCAAAAAGAACAAAATCAAAAAGTTACTTTTAAACAAAGTTATGGTGGCTCAGGCTCGCAAACCCGTGCTGTAATTGATGGGCTAGAAGCTGATGTCGTTCACCTCGCACTTGCGGGTGATACCAGCAAAATTGAGAAGGCAGGACTGATTGATAAAGGTTGGGAGCAAGAGTTTCCAAACGAAGCGATTGTTTCTAAGTCTGTGGCAGCTCTGGTAACTCGTGAAGGTAATCCCAAAAACATCAAGGAATGGTCAGATCTAGAGAAGGATGGTATTTCTTTGATCACCGCTGATCCCAAAACGTCGGGCGTGGCTAAGTGGAATTTCTTAGCGCTGTGGAATGCCGCTTCTAAAAAAGCTGGTAATAATGATGATAAAGCTCAGGAAGCCCTCGTTAAAGTCTTTAAAAATGTTCCAATCTTAACCAAAGATGCTCGTGAAGCAACTGATGCCTTCTTCAAGCAAGGTCAAGGAGATGCTCTGATTAACTATGAAAACGAGATTATTTTGGCTGGACAAAAGGGACAAAAGGTTACCTATGTTGTTCCTGACGTAAATATCTCCATAGACAATCCGATCGCTATAGTTGACAAGAATGTTGCTAAACATGGCACAAAGGAAGTAGCTGAGGCATTTGTAAAGTTCTTGTATACTCCTGAGGCTCAAACTGAATTTGCCAAATTGGGCTTTCGTCCCGTTGATGAAACTGTTGCCAAAGAAAAAAAGTTTGCCGATCTTTACCCACAGGTTAAGCAACTAGCAACTGTGAAAGACCTTGGTGGTTGGGGCGCGATTAATAAAAAGTTCTTTGAAGATGGTGCAATTTTTGACAAGATCCAAGCCCAGATCAAGCGTTAAAAATAATTAAATAACTTATAAACAAGGGACTAAAACCTCTTGTTTAACCATCATTTATTGAAATTTAAAGAATATGGTAACAACAACCCCTACCTCTCCGCCTACTAAGAGACAACCTAACCCTCTAATTAAATTTCTCTCAAAAATTCCTTGGACATGGGTAATCACTTTTGTCTATCTGGCTTTTTTGCTAATTTTGCCGATCGCCGCGATGCTGACAAAAGCTGTCAGTGAGCCTTTCGAGAGCTTCTGGAAAACTGCTACTAGTCCTCTTGCCCTATCGAGCTATGAAATCACCTTTGTAACAGCTTTTGCTGCTGCCGCCGTTAATGGTGTATTTGGTACTTTAATTGCTTGGGTTCTGGTTCGCTACGATTTCTTTGGCAAGCGATTTCTCGAAGCAGTAGTCGATTTACCCTTTGCTCTGCCTACGGCGGTCGCAGGTTTGACCCTAGCAACGGTCTATAGCGAAAAAGGTTGGATTGGCTCATTGTTTGCCCCATCAGGCTTCAAAATAGCCTTTACCCGACTTGGGGTTTGGATCGCGATGATGTTCATTTCATTACCTTTTATTGTGCGAACGGTTCAACCTGTTCTCACAGAATTAGAAAAGGAAATCGAAGAGGCAGCATGGTCATTAGGTGCTTCTAAATTACAAACCTTTATACAAGTGATTCTACCTCCGCTAACGCCTGCGATCCTTACAGGTGTGGCTCTAGGTTTTTCCCGTGCTGTCGGTGAATATGGTTCGACTGTAATTATTGCTTCTAATACTCCTTTTAAAGATCTGATTACCCCAGTGTTGATATTTCAACGCTTAGAACAATATGACTACGTAGGTGCAACCGTAATCGGTGTGGTGATGCTAGGCATTTCCTTTGTCAGCTTACTTGCCATTAACCTATTACAAGCATGGAGCAAACGTTATGGCTAATCTAAATTCTTCTGTGGTCGATCGCCCTCAAAATTCACCAGATCCAACCAAAATCACTCAAAAGAAAAGTTGGGTTCCGACAATCTTAATTGCGATCGCTTTTATTTATCTAGGGCTAGTGTTGCTTATACCTGCGGCAAATGTTTTTGTAACTGCCTTTAGTAAAGGCTTTAGTCCCATACTTGATGCGGTAAAACGACCAGACTTTCAAAATGCGATCAAGCTCACTCTTGGATTAGCCGTCATAGCATTACCTTTAAATACAATCTTTGGACTTAGTGCTGCTTGGGCGATCGCCCGTAACAAATTTCCTGGGAAAGCATTATTACTCAGCATTATTGATTTACCATTCTCAATTTCGCCAGTAGTCGCTGGTTTAATGATCGTCTTGCTATATGGTCGTCTAGGTTGGTTTGGCTCTTGGCTCGAATCCCATGACATCAAAATCGTATTTGCTTTTCCTGGAATGCTCCTCGCTACAATCTTTGTGAGTATGCCCTTTATTGCTCGCGAAGTAATTCCTGTACTTGATGAAATGGGAACCGATCAGGAAGAGGCAGCACGTACCCTTGGTGCAAATGATTGGCAAATCTTTTGGCGAGTTGTTGTTCCCAATATTCGTTGGGGATTACTCTATGGCTTGGTTCTAACCAATGCTAGAGCCATGGGTGAATTTGGTGCTGTATCGGTAGTTTCAGGCAATATTGCCAACAAGACGCAGAGTTTACCTCTATTTGTTGAGGAGTCTTATAAACAATATGAAACGGAAGTAGCCTATTCTGCTGCCGTGTTACTTGCATTGTTAGCGGTAGTGACCTTGATTCTGAAGGAAATTCTAGAACGCAGAACTAGTAAGAAGCAAAGCTAACTCAAATCCATAAAATTGCATCATCCTAGAGTGGTGCTCCTATTTTATGAATTTTGTAATCTGCGAAGCCTCAAATTTTTCGGAACTTATGATAAATAAGAACTAGAAATATAAAGAATACATAGTTATTCTTTGGGTCAATGCTAGAACTAAAAGGAGTTTCTATAAATGACTATTGATACTCGCCCTGTGGTTAAAGATATTCGCCTTCGTATTCCTGAAGACTTGCATGGGGAACCTGTAATTTCACAGTTAACATCCCGTTGTGGTGTAACTGTGAATATCATTTCAGCAACTTTAGGTGTAAATGCTGGCAGTGGATGGTTTCATCTCAGTCTTAAAGGTAATGCTGCTCAAATTCAAACTGCGATCGCCTATCTTAACGATCTCGATATCGAAATTTGGGAAGATCAACATGATTCCAATACCTCTTTATGAAACCCAAATATTTTTATAGATATAGCCGATGTAAAACTCAAAATAGAGTTGTACCGCAAATTGGTAGAACTCTATTTTGGGTTTTGATTATGTTCTAATATGATTGATTATCGCTATACCTCATGGAAATCGGGATATAAAAATATTTAGGTTTATTTGCAACTGGCTACCTAATTTGCTATAGTAAATATCCGTTCGGCGGCATAGCCAAGTGGTAAGGCAGGAGTCTGCAAAACTCTCACCCCCAGTTCAAATCTGGGTGCCGCCTTCAATAATCAACAAAAAAGAGTTCTCTCTAAGCGAGAACTCTTTTTTGTTTTTACCAAGTAGTATCTTCGGCAATCTGCTTGCCCTCAGTTTGCAAATATTCCAAAAAGGCTTGTGCTACCACTGATAGTTGCTTACCTGCAAGATGAATTACATACCAATGGCAAGGAATGGGAAAATGCTCTACGTCCAAAACTGCAATCTGTCCAGAAGCTCCTTCTAGGGCGATCGTATGACGAGATAGGATCGAAATCCCTAAACCACCAGCGATCGCCTGTTTAATTGCTTCATTACTTGCAAGCTCCATCTTTACTTTAGGAGTGATTTTATGAGCATCAAAAAGCTGTTGAACAAATCCTCTGGTTCCTGATCCTGATTCTCTTGTGATAAAGGGTTGTTCAGCTAACTTTTGAATAGGAATATTTTTTTCGTTTGCTAAAGGATGATCGTGATTTGCTAATACGACTAATGGATTCGATAAAAAAGGATGTGATTTGACATCTGGCTCATCAGGAACATCGCTGAGAATATACAAATCATCTTTGTTCTCAGCTAGTCTTTCTAAAATGCCGCTATGGTTAGTTACCTTGAGTGATATTTCCACTCCTGGATAACGCTGGCAAAATGGACCTAGCAAGCGTGGGATAACGTATTTTGCGGTTGTTACGACTGCAATCTTTAGAAATCCCTGTTTTAAACCCTTCATATCAGCAACGCTCATCTCAAATTGAGATATCCGCCCAAAAATCTCCTGACAGGTCGTAAATAGCTCATTACCAGCCTGAGTCAGAAATAGTCTCTTGCCAACTTGCTCAAATAAAGGCATTCCGATCGCCTTAGTTAAATGCTTTATTTGCATAGACACCGTAGGTTGAGTCAGAAATAGCTCTTCCGCAGCACGAGTATAGCTTCCATGACGAGCTGCTACCTCAAAAACCTGCAACTGGTGCAACGTAATATGAGTCGCTAATTGAGAATCGGATAGGCGGTAACTCATGGTGTAATGATAAAATCATAGATTATATTCTATGATTTTATCATTAATATATGTTTTTGATCTATATCAATTCAAGTTTTACTTCGGACATAAAACCCACCTAAAGACAGCACAAAGTGCCATCTTTAGGGACGCGCAGTAAAATAAAGAACAAGATTTTTTATGGTGCAGCTCCGCCGCGCCATAAAAAATCTTGTTCTTTATTAAATCGCAAAGCCCTTATTTGGGTTTTGAGCTGTTCTAGCGACCTCAAGCATTGCGATATATATTTAGTCGATATAATCTTGGCAATCAGTAAACGTCAACAATTACTATTTAAGTAGATATACATAATTAATTACACATCCAAACCCGTAAAGTTGAGTCCCTACGGGGCTCAACTTTACGGGTTTAGGTAATTTATTTTGCACAAGTACTTATTATGTTTTGTTGGAAATTCAAGGAATGTAGGTCTTGCGATGGGTTTCAGGCAAAAAATTACAAATTTATTTCGCTATTTAGCGATCGCTAGTAAAGATGAGAGCTTCTTGAAGGCGATTGGCAAAATTGAAAATGTTGTCTCCAAAATATTAGCTGTAGCACTTGTTTTCGTGATTTTTATCGCACTTTTTGACCTACTCAAACTCTTAACCTTTGATTTGTTTGTAACCGACCCCAAAGTTATATTTGCTGCGCCTTTACTAAAAATATTTGGAATGTTCCTAAATGTGTTGATTGCATTGGAACTCATGGACAATATAACCGCTTATTTGCGTGAGCATGTAATTCAGTTAGAGCTGGTAATTATCACTGCCTTGACAGCAGTTGCTCGCAAAGTTGTCATTTTTGATAGCAAAGCCGATGGGGACTTGACTGGCTTAGCGATCGCAGTTCTCTCACTCTCAATTAGTTATTGGATTGTCCGTAGCCAAAATCAAGCCCGTAAGCATTAACCTAAAAGCTTTGGTACATGCTATGCCTGCGTTTTTTGTTAATCTTTGCTGTCTGATGCTAAAATTGTGATAAATCTTTAGACTATAAAAACTTTACTTACAACAGATATATGACATCATCATTAACAAATTTTCTAGGCAGTCTTGTCGCCGGTGGAGTTGTTCTAGGCTTAATCCTTGCAGCTTTACTAGTCGTTAGCCAAAAAGACAAAATCGTTCGTCGTGGATAATATCTTGTTCTACTAACCTGAATAAAAGACAAGAAACGGAAGATAGTACTTTGTGCTCTCTTCCGTTTCTTGTTTTTATTGTGCATGTAAACACCATGCCACTGTGTGGCGTAAGCCCAAAACCCAAATAAATAAAGACGGCGCGAAGCACCGTCTTTATTTATTTGGGTTTTATTAAGCAAAACTTACATAGTCTACTTTTTAGATCTAGACTTAAGGGCA
>CAIJEA010000121.1 GCA_903819605.1 uncultured cyanobacterium
CCCCCCCCCCCCCCCCCAACTCTCTTCTGGGTTTTATGTCTTAGCTTATTTGGCTATAGCTGTATTACAAAGCAGGAATTTCAATAAAAATCTAACTTTTGCCATAGTCCAAAGCTCTGTATAGCGATCGCATTGCACGGTAGTCTAATAAGAGTGTCTATAGCAAAAGGAAACCTCCCGTGCTTTTATCAAAAGGCTTTGAAGTAGAAATCTATACCTCTACACCATCGGGGGATGTGGTTGGCTTTAGCGATCGTATAGTCGCAAATCTGAATGGGTTTGTGCGCGAACCAGATAGCCGTAACGTCGAATACATTACACCGCCTTTTCATAAATATGAGCCATTGTTAATGGCTTTAGTAGAACCACGTCAAAAATTACGTAGCTATTTGCGATCGCTTGGTGACTATACCCTGATGCCGGGTAGTACATTGGCTCTAGGTGGGGTCGATCGTTTTTATCGTTCCGATCCTCAGAATCCTTACCACACTTATATCGAGCAGACATACGGGACTGATGTGGTAACGGCAAGCATTCATATTAATGTCGGTATCCCCGATCTAGAGCTATTGATTGCTGCTTGTCGGCTAATTCGCCTCGAAGCACCGCTTTATCTTGCCCTGAGTGCTGCATCACCATTTCTTGACGGTAAAGCCACAGGCTTCCATTCTTCACGTTGGCAGATGTTTCCGAAAACACCAAAACTAGTTCCACTATTTAGTAGTCATCATCACTTTGTGGAATGGACAGAACAACAATTACAATTGGGAACGATGCAAAATGTCCGCCATCTCTGGTCGTCTGTGCGGCCCAATGGCGATAATCGTCCTTATAACCTCAATCGTTTAGAGTTGCGAATTTCCGATCTAGTGATCGATCCCGTTGCATTATTGGCGATCACGGCGCTTTTAGAAATGCGCCTGAATCAATTTCTCGAAGCTGGAATCGGTTCATCGTTCGATCCCCTTGCGCCCAATGCGACCCAGTTCACGCCTGAAGAACTTGCAACAATCGCCGATCAAAATGAAATTGCTGCCGCGACTAGTAGCCTTGATGCCGTATTAACCCATTGGCAAACAGGTGAACAAATTACCGCAAGAGAATGGATTTCTAATCAATACGAAGAACTGCGATCGCGTGCTAAAGATAATGGAGTTTGGTGTTTCCTATCGCCCTTGAAAAAAATTCTCGAACAAGGCAATGAAGCCCAACGTTGGTTAGCGGCTTATCACAATGGGCTTAGTCCTCGTCAAATCATGACCGATGCGATCGCCTCTGCGGAACAAATGGATAAGGAACTAGCAGAAGCTTTATTGTTGTCCTAGAGAATAGAGAGTGCAAAGCGCTCTCTATTCTGTTTCCCAAAATCTCTCGCTCAGGATTATCTGCAAATCGCTTGAAAATTTCCATTGCTCGGGAAATTCAACTTCTCGATATTCTTCGCGCACAGTTTTGAGAGCAATTTCCCACGCATCAGCAAAGCTGTCATTCCAACGAGTTTTGAGGCTTGGGACTTGTTTGAGCAAAACCTGAAGTTCGTTACGTTGGTTACGAATTGTGCGCTCCCAGCCATTGTAGTCGTAGGGAATATCGACATACAAGCGCTTTAGAAGATGTTCTAGCAAAGTGATTAAACGACTAATTAATTCTTTTTTCTGTGAAATCCCCAAAGATTCTACCTCTTCAATTAAATTCTCCAAATCTAAATTTTCAAAATCATGCGCTCTGAGTTTGGCAACTGTTTCTTCTACCCAGAGCAAAATATCTTGTTCATACAATGAATTTACAACTTGTGTCATTGCTTTTACTCCAAAGATTCTGATTCAAAGTTAATGCGGTTATACAGAACTGAAGTGGCGATCGCTACTTCAAAGGATGCTAGGGAAATAGTTGCATCGTTTTCATAGGCAGTGAATATCCAGCGATCGCCTTCTTTATAAAAATGTTCGACATACTTGCGATCTTGAGAAATTAGCAAATATTCCTTGAAAGAGGAAATAGTCCGATAGGATGCAAATTTGCCAATCCGATCGTAGCTTGCTGTCGATGGCGATAAAATTTCGGCAATCAAAATTGGATGAACTAATGTATCTTTTCGACCTTCTTGATATTCAAATGGCTCAGCTATAACCATCACATCAGGATATGTAGCTATTTTGTGATCGGGAATCCAAAGACGTTGATCGGTAACAAACACTCCATAGGGTTTGTCTTGGATTGCTTGATGTAAAGCCGCAAAAAAATTACCAATAATACGATTATGGGTGGGTGTGCCGCCAGTCATCGGGTTGATTTCTCCATCAATATATTCATTTCTTGTCTCTGAAAGAATTTCGAGATCGAAATATTCAGCAAGGGAATATTTTTTTGTGAGCGTTAGCATAACTATTCTCCTAGAATTAATAAGACTACTACGATAAAACTAAGGCTTTGGGAATAGCGCTGATCAGCTTTTGAGTATACGGCTGTTGAGGATTGGTGTAGATCGATTCGGCGGTGTCTAGTTCGACGATTTCGCCTTTGTTCATGACCATGATGCGATCGCTCATGAATTTAACTACACCGAGATCGTGGGAAATGAAGATATAGGTTAAGCCAAATTCTGCTTGTAGTTCTTTTAGTAGATTGAGAACTTGAGCTTGTACCGATACATCAAGTGCTGAAACAGGCTCGTCGGCAACGATTAACTTAGGATTGAGAGCCAAGGCTCTGGCGATACAAATACGCTGGCGCTGACCGCCAGAAAACTCGTGAGGGTATCGGCGTATCGCGCTTTTAGTCAAGCCGACGCGCTCCAGTAAATATGCAGCTCTTTCTCTTCTCGCATCAGCGCTACGATAGCGTTGAAAGCGCTCTTGATGGCTGTGAATGATCAATGGCTCTGCGATCGCATCACCAACAGTCATCCTTGGATTAAGCGAACCATAGGGATCTTGGAAAACTACTTGGAGATCGCAACGTAGTTTTTGTAATGCTTCTCCTTGAAGTCGCGAGATTTCTCTCCCTTCAAATTTGACTGAACCCATAAACTTGTTGGTCAAGCCCAAGATTGCCCTGCCTGTAGTGGTCTTGCCGCAGCCCGACTCGCCTACTAATCCGAGGGTTTCTCCAGGATAGACATCGAAACTAATATTATTTACCGCCACTAAGTAGCGTTTTTTTAGTCCCAAAATACTGCGAATTGGGAACTCAATCCGCAAGTTTTTGACAGATAAAATCGGTTCCTGTTTTTGCAAATTGCTTAAACGGGCGGCAATCTCTTCAGGGGGGATAACTTCCAAACATCGCGAATCCGTTGGCTCTTTCACAACCATTTGCCCATTTTGGATTTCCATAAAGTCGCTGACCGTTGGTAATAGGCGCAACTGGCGATCGGGTTGAGGGCGGCAAGCGATTAAGCCTTTGGTGTAGGGATGTTGCGGTGTTTGCAAGATTGACTTAGTATCGCCTGTTTCGACGACTTCCCCTTGATTCATGACGATCGCGCGATCCGCAATCTCCGCCAAAATCCCCAAATCATGGGTAATAAAGATCATCGACATTTGACGCGATCGCTGAATTTCCTTGAGCAATTCCAGAATTGTCGCTTGTACGGTCACATCTAGCGCCGTTGTTGGCTCGTCAGCAATAATCAACTGCGGATTGCAGGAAATCGCCATCGCAATCATCACCCGTTGTAATTGACCGCCCGACAGTTCGTGGGGATAGCGTTCAATTAACTGCTCGGGATTGGGTAATTGCACTTCCTGAAATAACTGGATCGTGCGTGCTTCTGCCTCCTGCTCCGATACCTTTTGATGCAGTCGAATAGCTTCGATCACCTGATAACCACAGGTAAATAGAGGATTGAGCGAGGTCATCGGCTCCTGAAATACCATCGATATGCGATCACCACGATATTGCAGCATTTTCTTGGGCGATACTTTGACCAGATCTACAGGTGATTCGCCGCTAGGTCGAAATAATACTTCCCCGTGAATTTTGCCAGACTCTCCTAACAAGCCCATAATCGCCAAAGCCGTTGCCGATTTGCCAGAGCCAGACTCACCGACGATGCCAAGGGTTTGACCTTGAGCAAGATCGAAGGAAATATTCTTGACGGCATGAACAAGCCCCTCATCGCCACGAAAGGTAACTTGTAAGTCACGCACAGAAAGCAATAAATTTTCGTTCTGGTTTGGATCTTGGGCTAAAGCGGGAGATTGTGACATAGAGATTATTAGCTGGCAGAATTATTCATTATTATATGAAAGCATTTAGCAAAAGGCGAAAAGGTTAGTTTTGCCAAGCTTTAGCCTTTAAACTCAGTCACCAAATCTAATAAATCCCAGATATATGCGTCTCCCCTATTCACAACTACCTACTCCCGATCGCGATCGCGCGGCTTTTATTGCTAGTGATGCGATGGTAATTGGCGATGTGCATCTCAGCGATCGCGTAAATATTTGGTACAAGGTGGTGATTAGGGCTGATGTTAATCGCATGGATATTGGCTACTGCACGAATATTCAGGATGGGGCGATCTTGCATGGCGATCCTGACCAGCCTTTGGTAATTGGTGAATATGTGACGATCGGACATCGGGCGGTGATTCACTGTGCGGAAATTGGGCGCGGTTGTCTAATTGGGATGGGCGCAATTTTGTTGGAAGGGGTGAAAATTGGGGCGGGGAGTATTGTGGGTGCGGGTGCGGTGGTGACTAAGGATGTGCCTGCGGGTGTGGTGGTGGCAGGTGTGCCTGCGAAGGTGATGCGCGAGCTTTCAGAAGAGG
>CAIJEA010000122.1 GCA_903819605.1 uncultured cyanobacterium
AATATAGCTATTGATAAAGGAACAAGGGATAAAAACTTTATTTTTGAAAATGTTTTCAATAGATCCGTGATGGCTAAAATAAAGGGAATAATTAATAAATATTGATATAAGAAGAAAAATATTACCCCAAAGAATGAAAAGCATAAAATTGTTGTCTGGAAAATCTTTGTGAGTATAAGGATTAGCTCTATAATTACCGACCTCAAGAGAAATTTATTGTTTTCTGGGTCATATAACTTATTCATGGCTGCTGTCCGTAACATATTTTAAAAACATTAGACTTAATAAGCATCAGTTCTAATTTTAACTACTGATGTTAAGAAGTTTTAACTTAGCTTAGTTTTTAGGGATTAATAATGCACAATGCTTAAAATTACTTTTATTTCCTAAATCTCTTAGGGGTTTAGTTGGGTATTAATTTAATACTAAAAGTTTGGCTAATAAAAGTAAAAATTTTTTTAGCATTCGTCTTTGGGGTTTAAGGAATTTCATGTTAAATCGACTTTTTTGGATTGCTATAGTTTTAGCAGCAGCGACACATATCAGTGAATCTGCTCAAGCAGAAACGGCAACAGCAAAATCTCCTAGTTCCGATGATTCTTCTTTGATTAGAGCGATCGCTAACGATCCAATCCAAATGCGATCGCCAGAACAAGTTACACCCGTACCAACAAAATCGGTAGAATCAACGACTATTCAAAAAATCAACCAAGATTTGCAAGAGACGCTATCTCCCAATAAAGCCACACAGAATGTCACCTCTGTCTCACAACTAGGCGATGTGCGCCCTACTGATTGGGCATTTACCGCCTTACAATCTCTAGTCGAGCGTTATGGTTGTATCGCAGGTTATCCCGATCGCACCTATCGCGGTAATCAAGCAACTAGTCGCTACGAGTTTGCAGCAGGTTTAAATGCTTGTTTGGACAAAATCAACGAGATTATTTCCGCAGGTTTGGCAGATAAGGTCAGCAAAGAAGATCTTACGACCTTGAAAAAACTGCAAGATGAATTTGCGGTGGAGCTATCAACTATACGTGGTCGAGTTGATGCTCTGGATGCTAAGACATCCAAGCTTGAAGCCCAACAGTTTTCGACGACTACAAAATTGTTTGGGCAAGCCATTTTTGGCTTGCAGACGCGCTTAAATAACTCTTCGAGTATTTTTGGCTCAAAGAGTGCCGACAACGGAACTAATCTTACCTTTGGTAGTAACGTTCAACTTAGTCTGTTTACTCAGCTAGATCCTCGAAGTGTATTGCTCACAAGTATTACTACTGGCAATCTCTCGACTGCGGCGACTGGCAACAATGGGCTAAACAATTCCTTTACCCGACTTGGTTATGAGGCTGATACTGGTAACTCCCTCGTCCTCAGCGATCTTACCTATCGCACTCTTTTAAATGATAATCTCGCTTTCATCGCTGGCCCCTTGGGTGTAAGCCCCGTTACGGTTTTTCGAGGTCCCGATCGCTATCAGAGTGCAGGACAGGGTTCGGTGTCTTTATTTGCTCAGCGCAATCCGATCTTAAATCTGGGCAATACGACTGGTGGTGTGGGCTTTGATTGGCAAATTGCCAAACGCACCAGTTTACAAGCTGTCTATTCGGCGGGCAATCCATCAACGGCGACGGGGAATGGCGGTTTGTTTGGGGGCAACTATACTTTAGGGGCGCAATTTGTGTTTGCACCCGTTAGTCCTGTTGATGTCGCTTTGTATTATTTGCACTCCTATACGAGCAATGCTGGCACAAACAGTCCACAATTGGGTAGGTTAGGTACAGGTGTTGGTGATGACATTGTGGCTCTTAATCCTTCGGGTGGTGCGCTGCCTCTCAGTACCGATGCTTTTGGTAGTACGGTTAACTGGCGAGTCTTACCAACTCTGAATTTAGGTGGTTGGGTTGGCTTTACGACTTCGACGGTGAGCGGGTTGACGGGTAGCGTACAGACTTTTAACTGGATGTCTTATCTGACTTTCCCTGACTTATTTAAGGAGGGTAATTTGGGCGGTATTTATGTCGGTCAGCTTCCCAAAATTACGGGTAGCAGTCTGAGTGGTAATGCGAATGTGCCTGACTATCTCGGCAATCCGCTATCTGCTACATCGGGAACTGCTAATGGTGGACAAAGCACTTCGACAACTCAAGTCGAGTTGTTTTATCGCCATCGTCTTTCCAATAACATTAGTGTCACTCCTGGTTTGATTTTCCTATTCAATCCTGGCAATCGGGTGGGTAGTGATACAACGACGATTGGAGTTTTGCGAACAACTTTTACATTCTAATTTTTAGGCAAAAAAGAGACTTCTCAAACTTACACTATCCTCAAAAGCTGACTAACTTGTATAGTTTCTGGCACTAAATCTCAATACATTGTCATGGAGTTAACCCCATCATGTTAAAAGAATCACTTGTCGCTGTTACCCTTGCTGGTTGCAGTCTTGTTCCTTCACTAATTTTCACGCCATCAACTTTTACTCAGGGCAGGGCATTTAGAGATGCTTGCTCAGTAGGTTTTATATGTGCAGCTAACGCGCAACCAGTTACGCTAGAAGACCCCATCCCTCCTGTCAATTTTATTAATTCTAGTGGCAGTGGTGAATTGAACTCATTTATAACTCAAACGATCAATGGATTATCTGTGAAAACAAACAATCCACCTCCTGTTACAGGAACCCCCATCTCAGTCCAAGTTTATGTCGCACCACCCGTAGTAATACAACCTGTAGTCGTTGTCGTCCCCCCAGTTGTAGTACCACCTCCATTGCTTAACTAGAATAGAAGTTACGCGAAAAATACTTTGAGAATCTCTGTTTAATGTAGAGGCAATGTAGAGGCAATTCATGAATTGCCTCTACGTTTTTTGCTTCTTCGTAAGTTCCAACCATGACCTAGTTACAGCTAAAGAAGAGGCAGCGAAAGCGCTGCCTCTTCTTGCTTTTAACAAAAAACTGCTTTTATGTCATAAACGTTGCAGAGCGCATCTCCTTCTCTTTGAATTATTTTCCAACTGGTCGATTGATGCGTTTAATCGCCTCAAACATCTGACTATCGGAAACGATCTGTTGGCGTTGTGCAAGCTTAAACTTCTCAACGCGATCGCCCATTGTTTTATCAGACGAGATTCCTGCATCCTCTGAAATCTGCCAATTAAATAATCGGTCTAGCCCCTCTAGCGGAACAAACGAGAGATTATTCTCTGTGAACCGAAATAACTGCATACTTCCAGCCCCAACAGCAGGAGCGTTAGTTTGGCGCATATCTAATAGCATTTGCTGAGCAGGTGACAAGTCATTAGACTGACTATTCCCAATTGTCACTTGGGCATTTAGATTTCCTACATTTAAGGAAAACATGCTGCCCGCGATCGCCAATAAACCCAAAATTTTGTGTGAAGCCATCTACAATCCCCTAAAAATTTATATGGTGAATTGCAACATGAGTTGTTTAGCCAACTCTATTAAAGCTAACATTACTGCTCAATTTTTACCGCCAAATGTCAGAAAGTTCACATATAAAAACAGTAAAAGGAGGGTAAAGCTATTTATTTAGACTAAGTATTTAACTAAATAGTTGCAGTTTGCAGCGTCTACGATCGTCGAAAACTCTAAAATCGGGTTTGATTGTTATAGTATCGATATACTTCGATTATTTGATAGTTTGTTAAGCAATCGGGTTAAGCAGTCAATAAGTAGATCATCGACAAATAGATTTTAGTAATGACACCATGCTAGAGACGGTAAGTGAAGCAGAGCAACCACAGGATTTTTCAGATGGAAAAGCTATCGATCGAATAAATGAGTCAGCGATCGCCATTACTGATAACCAAATTGTTGATGATCCGATCGCCGATGAAGACAGTGACGTAGTCGAAGATGTCGAAATGTCTCTTTTCGATCATCTCGAAGAGTTGCGATCGCGAATTTTTTATGCACTGATAGCAATTTTTGCTGGCATAGTCCTATGCTTTACCTTTGTTAACAAAATTGTTGCTCTATTGGAAATTCCTGCCCAAGGAGTCAAATTTTTACAGCTTGCCCCTGGAGAATATTTCTTTGTATCAATTAAAGTAGCTGGCTATAGCGGCTTACTAGTGGCTAGTCCTGCAATTTTGTACCAGATTGTTCGCTTCATCTTGCCAGGACTTACCCGCAAAGAAAAACGCGCGATCGCGCCAATCGTATTTGGTTCTAGCATTTTATTTATTTTGGGTATTGTTTTTGCCTATGAGCTGTTAATCCCCGCCGCCCTTAATTTCTTTATCAGCTATGGTGGCGATGTGGTTGAGCAGTTTTGGTCAATCGATCGCTACTTTGAGTTTGTACTATTGCTATTATTTAGCACTGGATTGGCATTTCAGATACCTGTTATTCAAGCTTTGTTAGCCATGACAGGTATTGTTAACTCCTCTAGAATGCTTGCGGGTTGGCGCTACGTTGTTCTAGGAGCAGTTATTTTGGGTGCAGTTTTGACTCCTTCTACCGATCCAATGACGCAGAGTTTACTAGCTGGAGCAGTTGGTCTTTTGTACTTTGGTGGCATTTTCTTAGTCAAAGCTATGGGTAAATAGAGAACCATTGTATGTGGGCAGTGAAGCCGCCCATATACAAGCGTACTTTTATCGAAATCAAAAATTTTAAAGATGGAAAATCAAAGCATTTTGATATATGACACAACCCTTCGCGATGGTACGCAACGCGAAGGGTTGTCTGTTTCAGTAGAAGACAAAGTGCAAATTGCCAATCGTCTCGATCGCCTAGGAGTTAAATTTATTGAAGGTGGTTGGGCAGGCGCAAATCCTAAGGATGGCGAATTTTTTCGACGGATGCAAGAACAACCTCTTGCTAATGCAGAATTGGTGGTTTTTTGTTCGACTAGACGAGCAGGTATCAAAGCCAAGGAAGATCCGATGCTCGTCCCAATTATCGCTGCCGCCACCAAGTGGATCGCAATTTTTGGTAAATCTTGGGATCTCCATGTCATTGAAGGGTTACGAACTACGCTTACCGAAAATCTCGCTATGATCGGTGATACGATCGCCTATCTTAAAAGTTGCGATCGCAGGATTATTTATGATGCCGAACATTGGTTTGATGGTTATAAAAACAATCCCGAATATGCCATACAGACGCTAAAAGCTGCCTTTGACGTGGGAGCCGAATGGTTTGTTCTCTGTGATACTAATGGCGGAACATTACCCGATGAAATTGCCAAAATCACTCAAGTTGTTTATGAATCATTGCGTCTATGGGGAGATGGAACCTCGCCACAGATTGGCATTCATACCCATAATGATGCTGGTTTGGCTGTAGCCAATGCGCTCTCAGCCGTACAGCATGGCGCAAAGATGGTGCAAGGCACGATTAATGGTTATGGAGAGCGCTGCGGTAATGCCAATCTCTGTACCGTCATTCCAAATTTGCAACTAAAAATGGGCTATGACTGTATCGCGCCTGAGAAATTATTCCAACTTACCGAAGTTTCTCGTCAAGTTAGCGAAATCGTAAATCTCGCACCCGATGACCATGCGCCCTTTGTTGGTGCTTCCGCCTTCGCCCATAAAGGTGGCATCCATGTTAGTGCTGTCCAGCGTAACCCCCTGACTTACGAACATATCGCGCCAGAAAGTATCGGTAACAACCGCCGCATTGTCATCTCTGAGCAAGCAGGTATCAGTAATGTCATTTCTAAAGTCGAAACCTTTGGAATTTGCCTCCGTAAAGAAGATCCCGCCTGTCGGCAAATCTTGCAAATGACTAAAGACCTAGAACAAATCGGCTATCAATTTGAATCTGCGGAAGCAAGTTTTGAATTGCTAGTTCGTGAGGCATTAGGCGATCGCCCAAAGTTTTTTACAATTAGCAATTTCCATGTTTATTGCTCCACTACGGCTAATCGTCTGGATGGAGCGATTAATTCGCAAGCAACTGTAAAAGTAGTTGTAAATGGAGAAGAACATCTCACGGCTGCTGAAGGCAATGGGCCAGTTGCGGCTCTCGATGTAGCTCTTCGCAAAGCCCTGATCGGTTTTTATCCTGAGATCGCCAATTTTTATCTTACAGATTACAAAGTGCGAATACTTAATAGCGATTCAGGCACGCAAGCTACTACCAGAGTACTAATCGAATTCAGCAATGGCAAACGTCGTTGGTCAACGGCTGGTGTATCGGACAATATTATCGATGCTTCATGCAAAGCACTTGGGGAAGGTTTAGAGTATGGGCTTCTCTCTGCTGTCCGCTATACAAAAGCTTAAAAAGGGATAGAGATAGCGCAAAGCTCTACCTCTATCCTTTTTTAGCAAAACCCCAAAAATTGGCAAGCGTTGCTAAGCAACGCTTGCCAATTTTTGGGGTTTGGGTTTGAGTGCAAAGCGCTTTGACTAACTAAAGATGAGCTTGTCATCTTCGACAGTAACCTGAATTGTATGACCTTCAGCAAAAGTTCCCTCAAGAATTTTTGTGGCGATCGGGTTCTCGATCTCTCTTTGAATAGCTCGTTTGAGAGGACGCGCACCATAGGAAGGATCGTAACCAACAGCAGCGATATAGTCCTTTGCTTCTTCGCTCAGTTTTAGAGAAATCTTGCGATCGCTAAGTCGATTCTCAATGCGCTTAATTTGTAATGTCGCGATCGAGCGAATTTCATTTCTCCGTAAAGCATGAAAAATTACTGTCTCATCAATACGATTGAGAAACTCAGGGCGGAAGTGGTTGCGAAGAACTTCGAGCACGCGATCGCGCATTTCGTCATACTTGGAATCACCATCAAGATCGCTAGGCAAATCTTTTGATAATTCGAGAATGCGATCGCTGCCAATATTACTGGTCATGATGATCACGGTGTTTTTGCAATCAACCAATCGTCCTTGACTATCGGTAATACGCCCATCATCAAGCACTTGCAAGAGAATATTAAACACATCAGGATGTGCTTTCTCGACCTCATCAAAAAGCACCACTGAGTAAGGATGACGACGTACCGCTTCCGAAAACTGTCCACCTTCCTCATAACCAACATACCCAGGGGGTGCTCCAATCAGCCGCGATACGGAATGCTTTTCCATATATTCCGACATGTCGATCCTCACCATTGAGGCATCAGAGTCAAATAGAAATTCGGCAAGGGCACGAGCAAGTTCCGTTTTACCAACTCCCGTTGGGCCAAGGAATAAAAAAGAACCGATGGGGCGATTGGGATCGTTCATCCCTGCACGGGCGCGGCGGATTGCTGATGCGACTGAAGTTACGGCTTCCTCTTGACCGATGACGCGATCGTGGAGATGTTTCTCTAACGTCAATAATTTCTGACGTTCTGATAGTAATAGTTTACTGAGCGGAATTCCCGTCCAACGCGCTACAATCTCAGCGATATCATCTTCAGTAACTTGCTCGCGAGACAGAGAGCCGTCAGAACCTGCGCGACTAATTTCTAGTTCGGCTTCATCAAGATTTTTCTCTAGTTCGGTTAATTTGCCATATTTCAATTCTGCGGCTTTGTTCAGATTGAACTCGCGTTCCATTTGATCGATTTGCTGCTTAGTTTGATCGATTTGTTCCTTTAACGATCGCAAATTAGTAACTGCATCTTTTTCCATTTGCCAACGATCGTTAAGTCTGGTGAAGCGATCGCTTAGTTCATTCATTTCGTTATCAAGACGTTCAAGACGATCCTGCACAGCCTTGCTGCTCTTGTTTTTATAGATTACCTTGCCATCAGCTTCTACTCGTTCGACTGCTGTAGCATCTTTTTCCTTTTGCAGAGAAAATCTTTCCATCTCCAACTGTCTGATACGACGATCGATTTCGTCTAGCTCCAAAGGTCGAGAATCCATTTCCATTTTCAACTTGGCTGCTGATTCATCGACTAGATCGATCGCCTTATCTGGTAAAAAGCGATCGGTAATATAGCGATTAGAAAGGGTTGCTGCTGCTACTAATGCCGAATCAGAAATAGTTACGCCATGATGCAATTCGTAGCGTTCTTTCAATCCCCGCAAAATGGAAATTGTATCTTCGACTGTGGGTTGCTCGACTACGACTTGCTGAAACCGACGTTCTAGAGCCGCATCTTTTTCAATATATTGCCGATATTCATCTAAAGTGGTTGCGCCGATACAACGTAATTCACCCCGCGCTAACATCGGTTTGAGGATGTTTCCCGCATCCATGGCTCCCTGCTGTGTTGCCCCAGCACCAACAACAGTATGTAATTCATCAATAAATAGCACGATCTTGCCATCGGAGTTGAGAACTTCTTTCAGCACTGCTTTTAAGCGATCCTCAAATTCGCCGCGATATTTGGCTCCCGCAATTAGGGAACCCATATCAAGGCTAATAATTGTGCGATCTTTGAGGGATTCTGGCACATCACCACGAATAATTCTCTGCGCTAATCCTTCGGCGATCGCGGTTTTACCCACCCCAGGTTCACCTATGAGTACAGGATTGTTTTTCGTCCGTCGAGACAATACCTGTACTACGCGCCGAATCTCATCGTCGCGCCCAATTACAGGATCGAGTTTGCCTTCCTTTGCCTGTTCGGTGAGGTCGCGTCCATATTTCTCTAACGCTGCATATTTTGCTTCAGGATTTTGATCGGTGACAGTTTGGCTGCCGCGTAATGATTTGAT
>CAIJEA010000123.1 GCA_903819605.1 uncultured cyanobacterium
AAATGTTGATGTTTAGATGAGTTTTGTAATTAGGAGTAAATTAATTTATTTTATAAGGAAATAAGCACGTTCTAAAACAAAATTGATTTCGAGTTTTTGACTTAAATTCAATTTAAAAAATCTGTTTATTAGATAACACGTAATATGGCATTAGTATGTTTGAAATAATGTATGTGTAAATGTTTGAATTGTATAATCTGCATGAAAATGTATTGAAAATTAATAAATCAATTAATTAAAAAAATTTGCAAGGAATCTCCAAAAAACAATTTCGGGTACTTATTCAGGTGGAATCACGGTATTAATACGTTTTGTAATGTAATCAATCAGCTAACCTATCAAATCAATCGTACAAATTTATATGCTAGTGAGGTAAGAGGAAAAGCTCAATCTAGTAAAGCAATAAATTTGGAGATTTTAACTCATGCAAAAACTAATTCTAAGCTGCTTAATTGCTGGCTGCTCGATCGCGATCGTGTCAACTTCAGCAGTAACATCTGTCGCAGCACAATCTGTATCAGCCCCGTCTAACGACGTATTCTTTGACAGCACATCTCCTCAAGTAATCGAAAAGATAGATGGCAATATCGTCACCTTCAAAAATGCAGCGGGAGAATCAAATAACTACTACGTTCCTAACTGGATGTTTTCTAAATACAATCTCCAAGTAGGGACTGTTGCTAATCTCTACAATCGCAACGTGGTTCAAGGAGTCTATCGAGATCGTTATATTGAAGGAGCAACCCCTAGTTTAATGAATGTGGATTCCTTTGCCCTCAACGATTCTCGTAGCGAATGTATAATTTCTCAACGCTATGCGACTGAAGGCTTATCTTCGGGCAAACGGGTTTGGTTTAAAACGAAGGATTGTCCATCTACCATTCCAATGGTAGGCGCAATGTCGTTTTATCAACCCAAAACGATCGCATCTGTAGTGCCATCTGATAGCAGCGCATCTATACCTTCTACTACACCAATCTCAACACCTACAACAGTTGAACCCACAGCAGTTCCTGCTCCCGTTCAAGGTTTATGGTAAGGATACATACATGTTTAATTGAGATAAGGATCTAGAAGCAATCCAAAAGTCTGTACGGTCTACTGTGAAGGCAGTATAGACTTTTGGGATTTATATTTAATTGTATTTATTCATAATGGAAAAAGACATGAAATCAAGTCATTTTTTAAATATATTCTCAGCCTCTACTGGCTTTGTCTCAGGCCTAGTAACTGTAATGATTGTTGGTGTCGCACCTGCTGCAATCAATGCTCAAATCTACACTCAAAACTACGGTCAGAGAATAGATTGCTACATCCAAGGTAATGCTATTCAATGCCCAGGATATGGTAGTTTTAATTATCAAAATCCTAACAATAACTACGATCAAAATCAGATTGAAATTTCAATTGGGAATCTGTTTTTACAGGTGCTTGGTCGCAATGCAGATGCTGCGGGACTGCGGAATTATTCCGACGCTGTTAGGAATAGACGGCTTTCACTCCTCCAAGTTCGCCACGAACTGGTAAATAGTGAAGAAGCCGATCGCTCAATTCGTCGAAACTATCAACAAGCCTATGGTCGCAATCCCGATGCCAATCAACTCCGTGATGCTAAACGTTTTATAGAAAATGGAGCATCTCTCAATCAAATCCATCGATAAGCTCAGGTAATTAATGAAAGAAGAATTATTAGTGCAACTAGCTAAATCTATTTTGTATGAACAAGCATTAGTAAAGATTAATGGCAAATTTGTGGGTGCGATCGCTTCAATCCCCAAAAATAAAAATATTCAAGACTTAAACTACAACGAGGTTTTCATTCGGGATAATGTACCTGTAATGATTTATCTATTACTCGAAGGAAGATTTGAGATTGTCAGACATTTTTTAAGTACTTGCTTGCAATTGCAAAGCGATAGATTTCAAACTAGAGGAATATTTCCAACTAGTTTTGTGGAAATTGAAGGAAAGCTAGTTGCTGATTATGGACAGAGAGCGATCGGCAGAGTTTGTTCGGTGGATGCAAGCTTGTGGTGGGTGATTTTAGCTTATCTCTATGTGCAGAGGTCTGGCGATCGCGCATGGGCTATAACGGCTGAAGTCCAGATCGGCATCCAGAAGCTTTTGAATTTAATTTTGCATCCCACTTTTCGGGATGCGCCGACTCTATTTGTACCTGATGGGGCATTTATGATCGATCGCGTTCTTGATGTCTGGGGCAATCCTTTGGAAATACAGGCGCTTTTGTACGGCGCTTTATTAAGTGCGGTGGGCTTAATCCAAATGGATTTGAAGGAAAAAGGATGTACTGAAGATCAATCTGCGGCGGATTTGCGCGATCCAGAAAAAGCTTTGATGGGACAGCAGATTCATCGTAAATCTTACGCGATCGCTTGGTTAAAAAAGCTCAGAAGCTACATGCTCAAGCATTATTGGATAAACTCTAAAATAGTCCAAACTATTCGCCGTCGCCCCACTGAACAATATGGCGATCGCGTAGCTAATGAGTACAATATCCAAACAGAAACAATTCCCCATTGGTTACAGGAATGGCTAGGCGATAAGGGTGGATATTTAATTGGGAATGTGCGAACTGGAAGACCTGACTTTCGCTTTTTCACCTTGGGAAACTGTTTGAGTGCAACTTTTGATTTAATTAGTCCGACCCAACAGCGATCGCTATTTCATTTAATGTCCCAAAATCGAGCTGATTTATTTGCTCAAATGCCCCTCAGGATTTGCCATCCACCCTTAGAAAGTGAAGACTGGCGCAAAAAAACTGGCTACGATCGCAAAAATCTACCTTGGTGCTATCACAACGCAGGACATTGGCCCTGTCTTTTCTGGTTTTTTGTAATAGCGACCCTTCGCCATAAACAGCGTAACTCTTCCGTTGTTAATGTTGCGATCGATTTACTAATAGACGACAACTATGAGATTCTCAGAAAAAGATTGCCTCGAGAACATTGGGCAGAGTATTTTGATGGGCCAAATGGAGTTTGGGTCGGGCAACAGGCAAGGCTATATCAAACTTGGACAATTGTTAGTTTCCTATTAACGCATCACTTTCTTAAAGTAAATCCTGCTGATGCAAACATTATGAATTTACCAAACATCAAAGATCTTGAAAATACCTAAACTTTCTAAAAATAAGCTTTTAGAATCCGATCGCCTATTGATTTCCGACATTGATAATACTTTATTGGGAGATCGCGTTGCACTAAAAGAACTAATGGATTATCTACAATCATCAGAAATTGCCTTCGGGATCGCTACAGGACGCTCTATTGCATCTGCTCAACAAGTTTTAGAAGAATGGAAAGTCTCGCCCCCCGATTTATGGATTACGTCGGTTGGTAGCGAAATTCACTATGGCGACGCTGTGCAAGCAGATCTTGATTGGCGCGAATATATTAACGATCGATGGCAACCCGAACTAGTGCGAGAGGCGATCGCAAAGTTATCAGGCATTAAGCTGCAAAGTGCTGAAGGTCAACGCACTCATAAAATTAGTTATCTAGTTGATCCCACCAAATCACCTTCGATTGGGGAAATTCAAGCATATCTTAAACAACATCAGCTTCAAGTCCAAGCAATTTATTCCCATCAGGATTTTTTAGATATATTACCACTGAGAGCCTCTAAGGGTGATGCTGTGAGTTATTGCTTAAACAAATGGAACTTTGCGATGGAAAATATTCTAGTAGCAGGGGATTCGGGAAATGATGAGCAAATGTTGACTAGTGGAGCAAATGCCGTAGTAGTAGGAAACTATAGTTCTGAATTAGAAAAATTGCGCGGACAGGATCGTGTATACTTTGCTGAGGGCGATTATGCTCAAGGTATTTTAGAAGCGATCGCGCACGATCAAGGGCGATAATATCAAGCATAAAGCAATGAATATTATCAGTTCTATCAAGTTGCAATACATTCC
>CAIJEA010000124.1 GCA_903819605.1 uncultured cyanobacterium
CGCAACTCTCTTCTAGTTTTTACTTACTGACTTGCGCCATATCAGGTGAAGCAGTCACAGTCAATATTGCCGATGATGCGTTTACACCTTTATGGGTGATGACTAAATGTGTTAAGTTATACTAAGTTTGTTTAAGATTTTAATCGAGACATTTAATTTGCCAATCAATAAAAATACTTTGTAGACTGAACAATGATCGCCAATAATGATACCTACAGCAGCAAGCAAACTCTAGTTATTGCAGGCAGCTATTCTGAATACTTAAACTGGCGCAAAAAAAATCCATCAGTTACACATTGCAAATGTGTTGAACGGATTGAAGATATACGGGGAGTTAATGGTTTTTTCGCAAACATTATCCTTTACGGAAATTACGAGAATAATCCTGTATATAACACAGTGTTGATGCGTAATCTTTTAGCGGAAATGACTTCTCCATTTCGTTCATATGTGCACTAATGAGTAACATAGTGAAGTGCCTTATGCCACTTACACTTAATCATTAGTGCGGTAAATATATCTTAACCCCAAATGCTCAGACATCTTCTCAAAAATCTTGTCTTCTGTGAATGGTTTAGCAACAAATCCATCAAATCCATAAAGCGAGGCTTGATCTTCGCCTAGATCCACAAGACTTGTAGTTAGAGCAATAATTCTCACCTTCGGGAATTCTGGGTTCCTATTAGCTTCAATTTCCCTGATTGCTAAAACGGCTTCATTACCATTAAGTATTGGCATCCTGATATCCATCCAAATCAGGTGTGGTGACCAAGATTGCCAAACAGCGATCGCATCTTGACCATTGCTTACTTCGCGCACCTCAAATCCTAAAGGCGAAAGTATTCTGGTTAATAGTTGTCGATTAAGACGAATATCTTCAGCGATTAAGATTCGATAAGATTGATTCCCTTCGATCCCAATCACCCGATTTGGAGACTTAATCGAATCATCTATACTAAATAGATCTAAAGACTTAATAGGAATATAAAATCTAAAAGTGGAGCCTTCGCCTAATTTGCTAGTTACCGACATCTGCCCACCCATTAGCTTTACATAGTTATAGCTAATTGATAGACCCAACCCTGTACCTTCTTGCGATCGCCTACCAGAATCAGTTTGAACAAACGGCTGAAATAAAGTTTTTACCTCTGATTCTGAAATACCCGATCCTGTATCTTCTACCTCGAAGCAGATATGAAGAGGTGAATCAGAAGTTTGTCTATCTACTTCCTGAACCGCTTCTAGTAAGACTCGAACATGAATATGCCCAGTATTTGTAAACTTAATTGCATTACCAATCAAATTAATGAGGATTTGTCGTAATTTTCCTTCGTCCACATAAATGTATGGAGGTACATCAGGATGGATTCTAAAATTAAATAGTAATCCTTTCTCTTCAGCTTTTAAGGCTAACATATCTCTCGTCGTGTCAATTATGTCATAGAGATAGCATTCCTTCTCTCGTATAAGCACATTTCCAGACTCCAGTTTTGACATTTCCAAAATGTCATTGATCATTGTTAGCAAATGATTTCCACTATTACAAATAGTCTGCAAATCGTTTTGATGCTGTTCATTTAGTTCTTGGTCGTATAGCATTAGCTGTGCGAAACCAAGAATTGCATTGAGAGGTGTGCGTAACTCATGGCTCATATTAGCCAAAAATGCAGCCTTAGCACGACTTGCTATCTCTGCGGCATCTTTAGCAAGTTTTAGATCCCGAGTACGCTCTTCAACGCGTTGTTCTAATAGATTTGCCTGTTCTCTTAGTTTTTTCTCTGACTCTCGTAAAGCTATTTCTGTGTTTTTAAGTAGACTAATGTCATAGAAAGTGCTGAGGAGGACTTGCTCTCCATTTAGCCATAGTAAATGTAGTGAGGCTAATACCCACAGAGGGGATTGGTTGGTCTTACGTAACTGAACTGCGAAATCACGAACTCTCTGACTTTTTAAAAATTGCTGCTGTAAACTTTCCCATTCTGAATTAACGTAATAAAGATCGGTGATTGGTTTTTGAATTAGTTCACGCGAATCCATTTGCAGCATTGTGCCAGCGCTGGTATTGGCATAAGTGATCGTTCCATCTGCAAGCCGACTGACAAGCATCGCCATACTGCTTGATTCTGCGATCGCTCTAAACTGCTCCTCACTTTGGCGCATGGTTTCGACAGCCCGATTGTATTGTTCATACTCGATCACATCTCCATGCTCGGTAGCAGTTGCCAACATGATTTCAAGATCGCTTTTATCTCGATAGACAATTTCTAAGATGGATTGTAGAGTGGCTTGAGCCATCTTCCGTTCGATGATTTCATTCTTTAATCTTTTATTGACATCTAGCAGCTCTGATTCAATGAGATCGCCATGTTCAATTGCGGTTAATAATGAATTATCTAGATCCCTATTTTCGCTCTCAAGTCGGCTGACTTCTATTTTTAAGTTTTTGACTTCTTGCTGAAGAGTTTGCAGCTCCTTTACAGATATTTCTTCAGAGATTTTAGGATTATTCATGGAGACGATTTTTTTACCGCACTGCAAGTGATTACAAGTGTCAAAAACATGATTAATTTTTAGATAAATCACTAAGTTAATTCTAAGTGATTTGTCAAAAGCTCGTCATTCGTTTATTTATCATATGCAACCAAAAAACAGAGGAGAGTTGCGGTGCTTTACGATGCAACTCTCCTCTGTTTTTTATGTCACAGCATAATTTGCTACCGCTATATCTCAAAACCCTGACGATCTTTTTTTAATTTTTGTTGTAATCCAAAAGCATTTATCGTTGCTGTCATGACTTGCAAACTTATAGCAGTAGCTAGTTATGTCTTAACTTACTTGGCTACTGCTATATGACGACGCGTCTTACACAAAAAATAATTTTGACGGACGTTGATAGATGTGGTAAGGTGCGCTACGCTATTAATCCAAATCGCCTAAGTAGATAGTTATTTGATTGTAATGAGTTATCAATCCCAAACATATGCGATCGCTAGTCATCAAGAAGCTTTAGAGCGGTACTTACTTGAGTCGTCTCTCGTTGACCGCGAACAATTGGCAGTTGCTAAACGTTGGCAAGAGCGCCAAGAAGGTCCTTTGCTGATGATTTTGTTACAACTTAGTTTTATTGACTTGCATCAGTTTAGTGGTTTACTTGACTGGTCTGGACAGGGGCGCATGGATATTAACCACCGCTTACTGGGGGGATAAGTGCAACTTCATCGCCATCCCTAAGAACTGTATGGGGGGCGGCAAAGTTGAGGTTAATGGCATAGCGTGTAAGCGATCGCCATTTTTCGAGGTTTGGTTGCTGACTGACTAGATGATCGAGTATTTGCGATGCCAAAGAACCTGACTTGAGATTAACTTTCATCTCATCAGTGGCAAATACTTCTTGGAAAATAGCAAATAGCTTGACAGTAACCTGAATATTCTCAGAAATCCCTTCATTGACCATGATTTTTACTTTAATTAATGTCAATAATGTTCAGAATTATTAATCAGAGTTATTAACCTTAGGCAATACATAGTATTCCCTAAGGTTAATAGCTTTAGTTTTGATGGGCTTCAGTATTTTCTGCATCTTCGTAGGCGGCGATGATGTTATGCACTAGGGGATGACGAACCACATCAGACTTGTCGAACAAATTAAATGAAACTCCCTGAACTTCTTTGAGGATATTCATGGCGATAATTAATCCCGACTTTTGATGGCGAGGTAAATCGATTTGGGTGATATCGCCAGTTACAACCATGCGAGATTTAAATCCCAGTCTGGTTAAGACCATCTTCATTTGGGCTGCCGTTGTGTTTTGCGCCTCATCGACAATAATGAAAGAATTGCTAAGAGTCCTTCCACGCATATAGGCTAGCGGTGCAACTTCGATAATGCCGCGCTCCATTAGTTGGGGCACTTTTTCAGCACCAATCATTTCATTCATCGCATCATAGAGTGGTCTCAGGTAAGGATCAATTTTTTGTTGTAAATCCCCTGGGAGAAAGCCCAAACTTTCGCCCGCTTCAACAGCAGGGCGAGTCAGGATAATCCGTTCAAATTTCCCGCTTTGCAAAGCGCTCACAGCCGCAACGGCGGCGAGATAGGTTTTACCAGTACCCGCTGGCCCTACCCCGAAGATTAAATCATAGCTTTCCATCGCCTGCACATACTGCTGCTGGCGGTAGGTGCGCGGCTGAATCGAGTCACCGCGTCGATTACGAGAAATTGTGGCGCGATCGCGCCATGCAGTAGAGCGCTCCTCTGCGATCGCTTGACGGGCAGCACGGATATCTACGGCGGCGATCGTCTTATCCTGTGACCATAGAGGTTGAAGTGCCTTAATGATTTGCTCAACTAGGTTAATCTGCTCCGTAGTACCATCTATTAATAGGTCTTGTCCCCGCATTACCAGCCGTCCACCTGTTTCTTCAGCAAGTAGCTTAAGATTTTCCTCGCGTGTCCCTGCTAGACACATTGCGCTACTAGGAGTTGGTAAGCTAAAGATATATGGTTCGTTGCGGGGAGTACCCATTAAATTATTTGTCCTCTGGCTATGGTTTTTAATGCAATTCAAATAATTAAAAAAACTTGTACTGCAAGTTTCTTAATTATTTGACTAGGTTCTCTGCGCCACTAATGACACGGGCTGACAAAATTTTGTCACCTAATCTCAGTTTATCTAAAGTTTCCTTGCCGTCGGTGACATAACCAAAAACGGTATAGTTCCCATCGAGCAAATTTAGACCTGCGGGAGTCAGCTCGGATTCAAATAAGTAAATGAAGAACTGCGATGAGCCAGCATTTCCATCATCATTAGGATGAGCCATGGCGACTGTCCCAAAGGCGGCAAAAGGTAAAACAGGCAACGAGCCAGACAAACCTAATTCTTCAAAGGTTTTGCCATAGGTGGGAGTTTTTTGGTCGGGTAAGCGAACTTCGATTGGCACTGTCCGATATTTACCAGTAGCAGGATCGATGTAACCATCTGCTTTACCCTCTGGATCGCCTGTTTGGAGGTAATAGTTTTCGTCTGCCCTCGTAAAAGTTAGTCCATCGTAAAAGCCTTGTTGCACTAAATCAACAAATTGCCCAGCATTAACTGGCGCATTGTAGCCATCGACGGTGATGATCGCATTGCCTTTTTCAGTTGATAACTCAACTAGAGCACGACCTTTGAGTTGGGGTAAGTTGGAATATTGGGCGGGAACTTCAAAAGGGAAGGCTTTGATAAAGTCTGATTCTACTAAACCTACATAGTCCAATGCTTTTTCGGAAAGAGCTTTGATGCTATTGCGATCTTTGATGCCGATCGCTTCCTGTAGGGGGACAAGGGAATTTTCTAAGCTGGTTAAATGCTCAGTAACTATTGCTTGGCGATCGCTATTAACTTCAGCAATCAGTTGTGCTTTATTTTGACTGAGGCTTTGAGAGATAGTTTCAATATCTTTTTTGAGACTACTCCATCGCTTTAGGTTAGTTTGGCGAGGCATTTGTTCTAGAGTGTGTTGTACATCACGCAGTACGTCATTATCAATTGGTAGAGCATTCCGTAAGATAATGCGGGGATCTTTGATGGCACTTTTAGTCGGTAATGCCGCGATGCTTGGCTGGGAGGCGATCGCAAATATCAATATAAAAGATGTCACCATCAAAGAGGCAACAAAGACTGCCACACTCTTTAACCACCAAGCTTTATGAAAAACACGATCAAATCGATCTAAATTAAGATTCAACATTGCATCCAAAACTAAAGTAGTTAATTAAGATGCTATTGCATTTGGTTGCACAGTTAGGCAAACTTATTTTGATATCGTGCAGTCCTATCTCTAAAAATTCATCATGACGGATGCAAGCATTGACCCTCAGGCAACCAATGAAACTGATGAATCTGATCTATCTATGCTGCAAGGCGATCGCTTATTTAGATCGATCATGGAAAATGTAGCCGACTTGATTGCAGTGATCGATGCTCAAGGCTATCGCATATACAATAGTCCTTCTTACCATAGGGTACTGGGCTATACATCCGCAGAACTAAAAGGGACATGGGCCTATGACAAGATCCACCCTGACGATCAAGACCAAGTACTCAAAGCGGCTGAAGAAACTTTAAAAACGGGAGTGGGTAAAGTTTTAGAATATCGAATGCAACATAAGGACGGGACTTGGAGGATTTTGGAGTCATCGGGGAGTGTGATGCGCGATAGTCAGGGGAATGTCCAAAATATTGTGATTGTTGCCCATGATATTAGCGATCGCAAATTGGAGCAGTCAGAGCGTCGCCGTGCCGAGCTGGAGCTGGAGCACTCACGGCAAAGTTATAAAGATTTAGTCAGGCGTGAGGAAATGTTAAATCGTCGCCTTACCAGCCAGATTCGTAATTCCCTCGATCTAAATACTATTCTTGCAACGGCAGTAAATGAAGTTCAGGATTTACTGGTAATCGACCTATGTAATTTCTTTTGGCATGTTCCCGATACCAATCCGCCAGAATTTCAGCTAGTACACTTTGCTGCTAGCGATAGCTCACTGAAGCCAAAAACTGACTATCCGCTCTCTCAATTGACAAAATTAGGGACTCGACTCCTCAGACAGGAAATTATTCAAATTCCATCAATTTATACAAATTCCGAATTGGATGATTTTAGCCGAGAGCTTCTTGCCGAGAGTGGGTTTACTTCGCAGTTACTTGTACCGATTAAAACGCGATCGCAAAAATTAGGGGTAATTGTCGCGGCTCATTGCCAAGGTAGCCGTCCTTGGAGTGCTGATGAAGTAGAGCTATTGCAATCTGTGGCAAACCAACTAGCGATCGCGATCGATCAAGCGGAATTATTTGACTCGGTTCAAGCTAATGCCTCCTCGGCAAATGCCCAAGCTCTTCAACTCGAAAATGCGCTGGCTGACCTCCAGAGGACTCAAGGTCAGCTCGCTCAAACTGACAAGATGTCCAGTTTGGGGCAGTTAGTGGCAGGGGTGGCGCATGAAATTAATAATCCCGTGAACTTTATCTATGGCAACCTCAACCACACCAGCCGATATGTTCAAAACTTGCTGGAGGCGCTTGATCTTTATAAACAAAGCTATCCAGAACCAATTCCTGCAATTGTCAGATTTCTTGATGAAATAGATTTTGAATTTCTCAAAGAAGATCTACCAAAAATGCTGACCTCTATGAAGATAGGAGCTGAGCGGATTCGCCAGATCGTTTTATCTTTACGAAATTTTTCACGTACCGATCAGGAAGGTCGCAAGCCTTTTAATATTCACGAAGGGCTGGATAGTACGTTACTAATTTTGCAAAATCGACTCAAAGCCTATGGAGAACGTCCCGCAATTCATTTAATCAAGTGTTATAACGATATTCCTGTTGTTAATGCCTATGCAGGACAGCTAAATCAGGTTTTTATGAATATTTTAAGTAATGCAATTGATGCGATCGATGAAAATTTCCAGCAAAAGAATGGTGGCGATGAAATTTCAATCATTACTGAACTAAAACAACCCACATCTGAAAATCAACAAGCTGCTGTCGTAATTCGCATTGTGGATAACGGGCATGGTATTCCCGAAGATATTCGCAAAAAGCTCTTTGATCCATTTTTTACAACTAAGCCAGTGGGAAAAGGAACAGGATTGGGGCTATCAATTAGTTATCAAATCGTGGTAGAGAGACATCAGGGTAGATTAGAATGCTTCTCGACAATTGGCAAAGGTACTGAGTTTAGGATTGAGATCCCAATTGGATCGCCATCATCTTAAACTGCACCATGTATCAATTTGCCTAACGACATCGTAATGCACTCGATCTAATTTCTTGGTTTATTGCTTTAATTTCAAATTAATTTCAAAATGTCTTCTTAACTATCTTAAAAAACATTTTGTAATGATTCCTCGCTCTTAAACTAGGAAAATCTTAATTTTACCTGTTGCTAATATCCTTTTGCGTAACTGCATCATCGTGAGTCCTCAAAGCGATCGCCTCCGACTATGAAACCAAATTCCTCAGATCCCAATGCATCGCCTCTACAAAATATATTTTCTTGGGTGCAAAATAGCCCTGAGAGATCGATTGACGAGGCTTTTGAAGCTGCTGTCAATATCAAACGAATTGAAGAAGAAAACTTTAATGGTAATAAAATCGCCAACGATGGCAGTTTTGGAACCAGTGTATTTAGCGTCTTTGAGATCAAACTTCAGAAGTATCTCAGAACTATTAATATTCGCCTAAATTTTTATAAATTTAGTGCCTCTTTGCCGTATTTGCAAACTCAAAGTTCAACTAATCAGGCGAATACAGCGATCGCTAAGTATGCTGCCAACAAGCAGGACATCGATCCTGTTAGTAATGGGCAGCTATCATCAAATCAACTGGGTGGTAATAGTCGTAGATTTTCCATTTATCAAAAACTCGCATTTATTGATTACACGCTCGAAAGATATAACTCAGCAAGCGATCGCACTATTGACGTTGCAGCTAGTCCCTCAAGTAATGCTAACTATTCAACAAGTCGATCTGATCTAGAGGAAGAAAAAGACTCAGATTATGATGAGAAGTTTCAACTGTTTAAAAAAAGTCAGCCAAAAAACTATAAACAAATTCCTAAAGATGCTTTTACCCCAATTGAAAAAAGCATTTTACCAGGCACATTCCTGAAGGCTATTGATCGGATCAAACGAAATCTTAACGGCTCATATTATGTTGACTATGAAAAAGATATCGTTGAAGAGTTGAGACAATCACGAACACGCATTAATCGAGCTTTGCGCTACATCATTGTGCTTATCATTTCTGTGATTGCTGCACAGTTTCTATCAAAGATGTTGATTTTTAGTCCGATGATTAATAGCTTTACTGATAATGACAGTATGACGATCAAGTTTAGTCCTGCGATCGAAGAAAAGGCTTTTAAAGCATTGCAATCAGCCAAGGAGCGAATTGAATTTGATTATCTACTCAAATCTATTGTGCTCGACCAATCAAGACCAAAGACTGAATCTCCAAAGGCTGAATCTCCAAAGGCTGAGCAAAAGACAGATGAGACCCCTGTAAAGCCATCTACCGAAGAAGTTGAGCTAAAGATTCAACAAGAGTCTGTCAGGATTTTAAAAAAATATAACGAAGAAAGCCTTGAAGGAATCAAGAATCTATTAGCTGATATTACGGCTGCTTTGATATTTTATGTTTTTCTGCTCTCAGGTCGCAAAGAACTGAAAATAATTAAAGAATTTATTGATGAACTTCTTTATAGCTTGAATGACAATGCCAAGGCTTTTATACTTATTATCTCAACCGATACCTTTGTTGGATTTCACTCTAGTGAAGGATGGGATTCCCTGTTAAATATTTTGTTCGGGCATTTTGGATTGCCAGAAAATAGAAACTTGGTGCAATTTTTTATTGCAACTGTTCCAGTATTTCTTGATGGTCTATTTAAGTTCTGGATTTTTCAGTATCTCAATCAATCTTCGCCTGCGACAGCTACAATTTATCGAGAAATGAACGAATAAGAAAACCCCTAAGATTAAATGCGGCGCATAGCGCCGCATTTAATCTTTCAAACTAGAATTGCTATAAGCGATCGCAAAAACACGTTAAGATTTATGATGGCTTATTGAGATAGCTTTTCGAGACGGCGTTTCGACTTTAGACGTTGACTTTGTTAGTTCTGCAATAGATTGATATTTAGATATTTATAAATTTCCTATGATTTACGAAATTTTCATGCCCGCGCTCAGCTCCACCATGACCGAAGGAAAAATCACCTCTTGGGTGAAATCACCAGGGGACAAGGTGGAAAAAGGCGAAACTGTCGTGATTGTAGAGTCTGACAAAGCCGATATGGATGTCGAAAGCTTTTACGAAGGATATCTTGGTGTAATTATTACTCCCGCAGGTGAATCTGCTCCTGTCGGTTCCGCGATCGCCTATGTGGCTGAGACTAAAGAAGAAATCGCAGAAGCGAAGCAAAAAGCGTCGGGACAATCATCAAATAATGGTTCTGCTTCTTCACAAAAAACTGAAGAGCCTCCAGCTAAATTAGTTTCCTCTCCAACTGCCGCATCGGTTGCATCAATTCCTGATGTCGTAGTATCTTCACCCCGCAAATCTGCTCCCTCTACATCAGATCGGCAAATTGTTTCTCCTAGAGCTAAACGTATCGCCAAAGATAATGGTATCGATCTAGCTAAAATTTCGGGCACTGGCCCCAACGGACGAGTCACCGCAGCCGATGTCGAGGCATTTTTAACATCTTCAGCACCTGCACCTGTAACAAAAGTTGCTACGCCTGCCGCCACCCCAACCCCTGTAGCAAAAGTTGCACCTGTTGCGTTAGGAACTGCTCAGTCCTTAACGACTTTGCAAAAGGCTGTCATCAATAACATGAATCAGAGCCTCTCTGTGCCTACATTCCGTGTGGGCTACACGATTACAACTGATGCTCTGGATGCTCTCTACAAGCAAGTCAAGACCAAAGGTGTAACCATGACTGCGCTATTGGCTAAGGCTGTGGCGGTGACTCTACAAAAGCATCCTTTGGTGAATGCAAGTCTTAGCGATCGCGGCATTGAGTACAAGAGCAATATTAATGTTGCCGTTGCCGTAGCGATGGATGATGGTGGATTGATTACACCTGTGTTGAAAAATGCCGATCAAACTGACTTATATACGCTTTCCCGTGACTGGAAGGGACTTGTAGAACGCGCCCGTGCGAAGCAATTACAACCCGATGAATATAACTCTGGCACG
>CAIJEA010000125.1 GCA_903819605.1 uncultured cyanobacterium
CCCCCCCCCCCCCCCCCAACTCTCTTCTGGGTTTTATATGGCTACAGCTATAATCTAAATATAGCGTCCCTAAAGAGGTTCTACATTACAGGGAGATTGCGGTTCAGCGCGATCGCAGCCAATGATTTTTTTAATCAGCTTACGCAGTTCCAACGCTTCTTGGTAGTTAGGCTGTTCTTTTAGTACTTTCTCAACTGCTAAAAGTGATTCACTATAGCGCTTTGCGCGGTATAAGGTCGCGGCTAAAGCATATTTGGTATCAATTCTGGCAATACCTCCCCATAATATATTTGCTTTTAGAGAGCGCGAATAGGACTCAATAGCTTCCTCGTCTTTATTTTGATCGTATAAAATCACGCCACGATTGTGCCAGACTTCAGAGAAGCCGCCTGAAAATTCGATCGCCTTTTCATAGGCTTGCAGCGCTTCTTCATTACGATTGACTTTCTTCAGCACATTTCCCTTCTTATACCAAGAGGGATAGTCATCAGGTTCAAGGGCAATAACCCGATCGTAAGCGGCGATCGCCTCTGGATAAAGTCCTAAAGCCGTTAATGCATCTGCCTTTCCATACCAAGCATTGGTATAATTTGGCTTTTGAGTAAGCAATTGTTCAAAAGCGGCTAACGCTTTTTGATTTTCACCTTGATCGAGCAGTCGAATACCATCAATATAAGCCTCATAGAAATTTTCGCTGCTATTATCGTCAAAAAACTTAATCTGAGGGTTATTGCGCCGAATCTCTTGACCGCGCTCAAAAGCTTGAATCGTATCTTTATAACTTCCTAGTCTTGATTTTGCTTCAGCTTCACCATAGTAGATTACATAGTCTTGGATACTGAGTAAGTCTTTAGATGCGATATAGGGAGTATTTGGAGAAAGTAAAATAGCGTGGCGGTAAGCAGATCGGGCTTCTTCATAGCGTTCTAATCGGAACAATGCTAGCCCTTTAAAAAACCAGACAAAACTATAGTTAGGTCTAATCTTGATGGATTGATCTAAAGAAGCGATCGCCTCTTCATAGCGCTTGAGATCAACTAATGCTGTACCGCGATTAAACCACCATAGATAGTAATCATCTGCTTTTGATCGAGGTTCTACGCGATCGACAAAGACTGCTCCTGGACTAATTCGCAATGCTTGGTCATAGGAAGCGATCGCTTGATCGAATTTTTTGAGTCCAGCCAGTGCTAAACCGTGATTGTTCCATAGTTCTGGATCTTTGAGTCCGCGTTCATCTTGCAGAGCTATTTCAAAACAATCGAGAGCCTCTTGAAAGCGGTTTTGCTTCAGAAAAATGTTGCCTAGTAGTTTGTAATTACCAGGATGCTTAGGAGTTGAGCCAATATTACAAAGCCGCGTTTGACTATAAGCAGGTTGATCGGTGAACACCAAAAAAATTTCTATTGTGCAACTTGCTAAAATCAAACAATAAGTTAACGATCGAAGAATGAAAGATGCAGAAGCCATAATTTTTTATTTGAAGGCTGAATTTTGTAAAGATTCTATTTAGCAACGCGCGGGGCTGGTGGTAGTGGCGGCGTTGACCCTTCTGATGTAGGAGTATATGGTTCAGATGGAGGGTTATCAGTAGGAGGATTATAAGATTCAGTCGTTGAATTGTGTGGAGGATTTACGTTCGTTACAGGGACTGAGACAGATGGAGATGTTGTTACAACAGCAGGATTAGCCAAGTTTTGCTTCGGTTCTTCAACAATTTCCTTGCCACGCCACTGCTGCCAATAAGGAGCTAGTGAAATTACTTTAACAGTATCGATCGCAGCTTGCCATTTTTCATTGTTTGTTGGTTGCTCTACTTTTTGACTTAGGTCGTTGTTTTTCTTAATATCTTTCTCCCATTGAGCCAAGAGTTGGTCTGCTTTCGCTCGCTTTCGACTGTCCAATGGGATTGCTTGTAACATCGTTTTTGATTCAGTCAAACTACCTTTATTTTCATATTTATCTTTAGCTAAAGCGATTAATTTATCTATGTCATCATCAGACTTTCTCTCATCATAAATATGCGTAACGGCTTTATCCATTGATTGACTGATAGAATTGGCAAATTCTACATTATTCTTGGCAGTATTAGCAGATTGCGACTGCATATAAAAATAAGCTCCGACTGCACTACTAACAGGCAATCCAACACCAAAAAGTATGGTAATTAGGGTTCGTATTATTCCTTTACTCGTTACTTTAGATAGATTTTTAGAAGCTTTTGCTTTTTTGTAAATTTTGGAACCAGGAAAATTTACTTTCAGTTTTTTTGTTTTATAACTATAGTTTGAGTCTGAAGTTAAGGTTTCCAGAGAATGTGATTCTGGGGATAATGTAGCTGTCAGAGAGGATTGTTGTTTAAGGAGCGTGGGGGGCAATAAGAGAGTTCCATAATTATTCGCCAGAGAGGTGATCGTCGATTCGGCAGGGTTAATCACTGGTTGTAGCGATCGCAGCATTTGTCCTGCATTGACGTAGCGAAAGGCAAGTTCAGCAGAGAGCGCTGTATTGAGAATTTGGATAAACTGATCGCTCACATTACAAAGCTCTTGCCAATTCCACGTATTATTTGATGTTTTTAGTGCCTCGGGTGACAAGCCTGTGAGTAAAACGATGATTACTACGCCCAGCGCATAAATATCGGCTGTCGGTGTTGCTTGTTGAGTTTGTAAAACTTCTGGGGCGAGGTAAGTTGGATGATTTGTCCCATTAGCATCTAGCAGAATAATCTCCATGAGATCGTAATCATAGGCAACTGTATCTAGAGAGATCGATCCATGGGCTTGATTACAATCATGTAATTCGCTCAGATGAGTAAGTATTTGCCGCAAGATATCTTTTGCTTCCGCTTCAGAAATTCCATGCCCTGAGATAGGGGCAAGTAATGTGCGATAAGTTGAATATTGCGTTCGCATAACTTCTCAACTCCAAAATATTTAGACCTGTTGAAATATAAACTCAAAAAGTCTTGAAATCTTCTTGCAATACATGTTTCAGAAATTTTTTGACAAAAATATTAAAATGTAGTCTAGGCAAGCTTTATAGCGATTTTGTTCATTATATCGCAACAGGTCTAGTAATCATGTATAGCTATTAAGACATAAAACCCAGAATAGAGTTGCGGCGCTTTGTGCCGTAACTCTATTCTGGGTTTTGCTTTTGTCCTAACATAACTGGTTGCTGCTATATAACGATCGCTAACCGTAAATTTCAAAAAGTCGGTGTTGGTGCGAAGTGCTACCACCCAATTTTTGAAGTTTACGGCTAGTGATCGCTTTATAAATCATTGCTAATCGCAAAAAATACTACCCCAAAATATGGATGGTTGCAATTTTTGGATTTAATTTGTGCAAGTGGCTGTATTTACAGGATCAAATATTTAACGAGATTAGCGATCTCAAGAGAGCGATCGCTGATCTCGTAAAATACATTAAGCCCAATACCAATCCACTCATGCAATACGTTTTGATTATTCACGAAGTCGCCGACTATCCTGCTTGGAAGAAAGTTTTTGATGAGGCAGCAGATATTCGTAGAGAAGCAGGTGAGAGATCGTATCAGGTTCTCAAATATGAGAATGAACCAAATAAAATTGTCCATTTTTCAGCATGGACGGCGATCGCTGATGCAAAGAGATTTTTTGAGTCTCCTAAATTAGTCAAAATCAGAGCCGAAGCGGGGGTTAAATCGCCTGATTTTATATACTTGGAGCAGCTCGAATCTGGTACGCTCTAAGTCTGAAGTGTTAACCAACCTCTTGATTTATCTCTTGCATAGCTAATTTAGGAAATAGAATCACAAAAAATCCCATCCATGCAGTTATGGGAATTGCCACAAGAATAGATAACCACACTATTTTAAACAATAGCCAACTACCACTAATAATCGAGATTCCAGTTAAGATAATTGACCAAGGCTGACACCACCAAGGCTTATAATTCCAAACGCTTTGATTTTCAATGGGTTTCAGGTTCTGAGGCTCTTTTTTGTTATCCATAAATACCCGTTTTCATGTCACTTTTTACTTGTAAGCGGTCACAATTTTGGTCATAACTGATGTTACGTGGAACGCTGAGATTGGGTCTTGGTCTCCAAGTCCCTACTTTATAAATATGAAGGGATTTGGTCTCCAAATCCTCTCTTAATATGACATAGAAATATTATAGCCTACATTCCGCTCGTAATGGAAGGGTAAAATAATTACCGAAAAGCCCACAAAGAGGAGGCAGGTATTAACACAGAGATGAAAGTATCGAACCTAGACCATCTAGGAATCGTGGCAGGAATCATTGATGAGATGGGAATCGAAGAACAGATAAACACAAGAATTGGGAGAAGCTCAAGAGAAAAAGTAAGCGCAGGAGTAATCGTGAAAGCAATGTTCCTGAATGGATTAGGATTTGTATCAGCCCCCCTGTATATGTTTAGCAAATTCTTTGAAGGGAAACCAACCGAGCACTTACTTGGGGAAGGAATAACAGCCTAGCAAATCAACGATGACCGCATCGGCAATGTACTGGATGATTTACATGAAGCAGGACTGAGTGAAACATTTTTAACCCACATTCCGCTCGTAATGGAAGCCAAAAAATATTTACAACGAGACAATCAGGGTTTCAGCGATTTCAAAAGAAATTTATGATAATTAATCCTATTAGTACCTCCTTATTGACAATATTAAAATAGTGATTTTTTTGCGATTAAGGCTCAAAACACTTACTGTATAAGTATTTCCTTTCTAAATATTTTTTCAGTAAAATAAGAGTGGAATGTGGGTTGGAATATTGGATCGCTGATTGGCGAGAAAAGAAACTCCAAATCTATCGCCGTGAAAATGGAGTTCTCAAATTAGCCATGACTCTCTTTGTGAGTGATACGCTCACTTCCCCACTATTACCAGAGTTCTATTGTCCCCTATCTCAGATTTTTGAATAAAAAAGGCGACGCATCGCATCGCCTTTTTGTCAGAGTGCGATCGCTACTTCACTTCTTGTAGATCTTGCTGTTTTTCTACTGGTTGAACCTTTGGTAAAACCTTGGGCTGAAGTACAGGAGGGTTGGCTAGATAGTCAGCAAGTTGTGCTTCTATCTGTTCGCGCACTATCGAGCGATATTCGAGGAAATGTTCGCCTTGGGCGCAGACTGATAGATAGCTAGTGACGACATTCGGATAACGCTTCATCAAGTCAAACAAATTAATCCAGAACTGGAAACGGGTTTTGCGAACGAAACCTTGTCGCCAGCAGAGAATTAATAAGGCTCTGATTGCAATCCAATCGGTTTTCTTCTTCTGAGCAGGTTTCTCTCGCTTGATGCGTTTGTATGGCGACTCACCAAGAATCAAGAAATGGCGATAGGTACGATTGAGAAAAACTAGTGGATCGTAAAGTGTCCAGAAAGCATGAACATACTCAGTAGCAATATCTTCCAATGGACGGGTGGGCATGAAGTTCATCAAAGTAGCTTGATGTCCATTGCTATTTTGGGTAATCATCCGCCCTTCTTTATTCAATCGATGCCATAAACCTGTGTCAGGCAAGGCTTGCAGCATACTAAATAGCGCCGTGGGAACCGCAGTAAGTTCCACAAATTGGACAATGCGATCGCCTGCGCCTTTCTTCTCACCATCGAAGCCGATGATAAATCCTGCCATGACCCGAATCCCTGCTCTAGCGATATTAATCACCGATTCCGATAGAGGATCGCGATTGTTTTGGAACTTTTTAGTGAGGGCAAGACTATCGGTATCAGGGGTTTCAATTCCGAGGAACACCGAACCAAAGTTACATTCCACCATCATCTGCATCATTTCAGGGTCTTGGGCAAGATCGACCGATGCTTCCGTAGCAAAGGAGAAGGGATAATTGCGCTCTTTCATCCAAGGCTTTAACTCTTGGAGCATCACTTTCACGTTACGCTTGTTGCCGATGAAGTTATCATCAACCATAAAAATGCTACGTCTCCAGCCGAGATCGTAGAGACATTGCAATTCGGCAAGAATTTGAGCAGGAGTCTTTGTGCGTGGCTTACGTCCGTACAGAACGATGATGTCGCAAAATTCACATTGGAAAGGGCAACCGCGTGAGAACTGCACCGACATTTCGGCGTAGCGGTTCATCTCTAGGAGATCAAAGCGAGGGATGGGCGTATCGGTAACCGCAGGTTTTTCGCCGTTGGATCTGAGAATACCTGTGCGATCGCCTCTTTCGATCGCTTCGACAAACATCGGCAAAGTAATTTCGCCTTCATCCAGAATCAAGAAATCTGCACCTGAAACTTTCGCTTCTTCAGGCAAAGCCGTCGGGTAGGGACCACCCACAGCAACTAATTTACCGCGTTTTTTCGCTTCTTGAATTTGTGCGAGAAAGTCATTTTTTTGAACGATCATCGCGGAGAGAATTACCACTTCCGCCCATTCCCACTCAGCCTCAGTAATATCGCGGACATTGCGATCGACCAGTTTAAACTCCCAAGTCTGTGGCAAGATCGCGGCAACAGTAACCATGCCAAGAGGTGGAAGCTGAGCCTTATAACCAACTAATTCAAGTGTTTTCTCAAATGACCAAAAGCTTTTCGGGAATAACGGATAGACGAGTAAAACACGCATTATATTTTTTGTAATTTAATTGAAATTCTCAAACATTGGCATAGAAAAACCCTTTCTAGTTCCTGCTGATAAGTCTTGCCCATCAACAAGAATTAAAAAGGGTTATTGTAAACAATCAAAATATTTTGCTTAGCAAAATATTTTGATTTATAGACTAGCTTGCTAGATCTAGCTCTCTTTCAGGAACAGGTTTTAGAAGCTTTAAGCGCTCTTCCTCTGCCCAATACTCAGTTAACTGAGATTCAATCTCGCGGCGCACGATGTCGCGATACTCCATGAAGTGTTCATTGTGAGCGCAGACAATCAGGTAATGTTCCCAAACCGCAGGGTTTTTCTTGATCATGCTAAATAGATGATGCCAGAACTTCCAGCGAGTATTACGCTTGATGCCTTGCCGCCAGACGATAATCGCTAGAGCCTTGAGATCTGTGAGTGTGGGCAGTTTGGCTTCGGCTTTGATTCTAGGTGCACCAAGTTTTAGGAAGTAGCTATAAACGCGATCGAGGTAAGCGTGCGGCTCATACAACGCACAGAAGGCTTCTACATATTCACGAGCAATCTCTTCGACTGGGCGGGTTGGCTCGAAATTCATCAAGGTAGTTTGATTTAAGTTCCCATTTTGAGTTCTTAATCTTCCTTCTTTTTCAAGACGATGCCAGAGTGCAGTATGGGGTAAAGCTTGCAACATCGCGAATGTCGTTGTAGGAATACCTGTCAGTTCGGCAAATCTCACAATGCGATCGCCTGCTCCTTTTTTCTCGCCATCAAAGCCGATGATGAATCCTGCCATAACGCGAATCCCTGTTTTGGTAATCGCCTCAACGGAATCCAGCAACGATGATCTTGTATTTTGAAACTTCTTGGTCATCTGTAAACTATCTTCATCGGGAGTTTCGATACCGAGGAACACCGCATCGAAATAGCATTCCACCATCAGATCCATTAGTTCTTGATCGGCGGCTAAATCGATGGAAGCTTCGGTATTGAATCGGAAGGGATAGCCATGCTCTTTTTGCCATTCCTTCAGTTCGAGCAAGAGTAATCGCAC
>CAIJEA010000126.1 GCA_903819605.1 uncultured cyanobacterium
CCGCGATCGCCCCAAGCAAATATTTTGAGAACCACAAAAGATGGAGTATCAATTACTTGGATTTCCAAATCATCAATATTCGTAGTTATGGCATGAGAAAGCGCCTCTTCAAATCCTAAAATACTCATAGGATTACCACTATCAGCCCAGACAATTTGCTTGTCGGGTTCACCAATTGCCCCAAAAGGCACGATATCAACATCGATATTAGTTTCAATATGTCTAAATCTATGAGGAGCATTTGTAGACTGAAACCGTGGAGAATCACCATTGATTAGAGATTCACATAGGGTTTGATAGGATTCCCAGCTATCAATAGATATTGCAACATCCCAATCTTTTGTGCCTCTTCCGTCTCCAAATTTTTGATCGAATATGATTAACCTAGCTCCCGCACCAACTAAAATCAATGGTAAATCAAGTGTTTGGACGATGATTATTAGATCGGCTAAAACCTGCTTCTCTTTAGAATTAATCATTACCTTTGCTCTATTTCCTCAATATATTTGTCGAAAATGAGTTTTGCTGTTTCTTTTAGCCGACTATCACCAGTACGAACTAGTTCAGCATGAATCAATAATGGATTGATAATATTCTTTGCCAGTTCTCTGTATTGATATTCACCATAGTCACCAATATTTTGAACAAAAGTGATATTGCCTTCGGGGTCGGGCTTGAGTTTAAGTAAAACTGCAATTTCACGATGGTAATCTATTGTTTCTTTATGAAGATGTAAGACTACGCTAATAGGGCGAAGATAAGTCGTTATTATGGATGCTCCAAGCTCACCACCTATTAGGTATTTAAATTCACTTGCATAAGTTTTAATTAAACCTTCAATCTCTGATAAGTTTTGTTTTCCTATTGAGCTATATGTTTTAATCAATAATTTTGCGCGTAATCTTTCCGCATATCCTAGCTCCCATCTTTCGAGAAGCCCAGTATAGCTGACGATTTCATATCCCCCCTGACTGCGTCTAATATATTTTAAATCATGTAGTTTTTTAAGAATGCTTTTAACTGTTTTTGGACTGACACCAGAAAAGTGGGCAATATTATTTTCATTATTTTCCTTTGAAATAAGCTTTGGATAACTAAGCAAGGCATACATAACTTGTAAAACAGCAGAAGTTATTTCTAAAGGTTTACTTATGCTATCTTTTGAAACTTGATTACGAACTAATATATAAATCCCTGAACTATTGATATATATACTCCCATCAACATCGATAAACTCAATATTTTTCTCTAAGAGTTTATCTATAACCAGACTTGATAGATTACGAGTAACTAATAAGGGTCTTTGTTTACCATTCAGTCTTTTACCTAAATTGGCAAAATATTCGACAACTTGCTCAACTATTTCGTTTGTTATCCCAGTTTTGATCTCACATATATAGTTAGCTGTCTTATCAGATGTACTAATTATTAACTCTCCATCAGCTAAAACCTCACTAGAAAAATAAGGCTCACCTTGAATAGTTGCCTTAATATTGGGGAGTGATTCCAGAAATAGGAGGCATTTCTGGAAGAGAGGCGTTTTGGGATACATGAAATTTTTGTCTAAATTTATTGAAACTAATTATAACCCGCAAAAAATCTTGAGGATACCTATGTCATTTTTGACAAGATGTGATAACGTATTTGCACTTTCGTGCTGTCAAAAATTGACATTCTAGAGAAAGCAAAAAAGTAGCTATGCTATTTTCTTGTTTAGGTTTCCCCCCGATCGCCACTGCGTATATCGAATATGTACATTAAAAATGTAGAACTCACCAGATTTAAGTCCTTTGGCTCAACCGTGTCGATCCCACTTTTGCAAGGGTTTACGGTGGTTTCGGGTCCCAATGGTTCGGGTAAGTCGAATATTCTCGATGCACTGTTGTTTGCGCTAGGGCTAGCTGGATCGAAGGGGATGCGAGCCGATCGCTTACCAGATCTGGTCAACCAAGCCCATAGCAAAAAGGGGCGGATGGTTGAGGCGATCGTCACCGTGACCTTTGCTTTGGAAGAAACAGAAATGGCGGCACTGCAAAGTGAAGGGGTGGACATTCCCACTGCTGAAGGGCAGACCATTGGCGAATGGACAGTGATGCGAAAACTGCGCGTTACGACACAGGGGACGTATACTTCCACTTATTACATCAATGGAACCCCATGTAATTTGAGCGAATTGCATGAGCAGCTCGCTAAGTTCCGCATTTATCCTGAAGGCTATAACGTCGTATTACAGGGGGATGTTACGGGAATTATTTCGATGAATTCGCGTGAACGTCGCGAAATTATTGATGAGTTAGCAGGTGTAGGCGAGTTCGATCGCAAGATTTCTACTGCCAAAGATAAGTTAGATGATGTTAAGGCTCAAGAAGAGCGTTTTCGGATTGTTGAACAGGAATTAGTTGCTAATAAGGAAAAGCTCAAGAGCGATCGCGTTAAGGCGGAAAAATATAAAGCGCTGCGGTTAGAATATGAGCGAATGGAAGCATCGGAGGCGGTGCTGCAACAGCGTGAGCTTACTTATCAGCAATCACTGCGTAATGTTGAATTAATCAATAATCGCGAGCAATGCGGAAATATTGAGAAGTCTTTAGTAGAAATTTCTCATGTAATTGAGACAGGTACAGTTCAGCTCAACGAACTTAGCGATCGCGTCCATACTCTCGGCGAAGAAGAATATCTCTCGGTTTCTAGTAACTTATCTGGACAGCAGGCAGAATTGCGTGGCTTACAACGCCAACAGCAATCACTAACTAGTTCCTATCAAAACAATCAAAATCACATCGTCAGTACGCAAGAAGAAATCGATCGACTCTTGCGCGAATCGGAAGAACTAGAATCGCAAAAGCAATTTAAAGAAGAATCAGTCACGACTACCGAAAAAGCTCGCGATCAACAGTCATCGATTGTGTCGCAATATCGCAAGGAAGTCCAAGCAATCGCCTCTGCTTCATCGGAATGGGTACGCCAACAAACGCAACTACGTCAAGAGGTCGATGGTGCTCAAGCCTCGCTCGATCCCCAAAAGCAAGAACAAACTAGAATTCGAGAAGTACTCAATCAGCGATCGCTTCAATTAGAATCGCAAGAAAAGGAACTTAAAGAAATTCTGGCGGGTGAGGGTCGCTATGCAGTCGATATGCTCTCCAATCAAAATCTTGAAGATGCCTTGCGATTGCAAGAAGTAGAAGTAAGTGGTGCAGAATCTCTAGTCCAAAGCTTAGCCAAGAATCTTGCTGAAGCTCAGTTAGAAGTCCAACTTCAAAATGAAACCATCGATCGCATTACCCAAGAGCAACGTGTCAAAACACGTCAACTCGACAAACTAGAAGCGCAAGTCCAAGCAAGTCGCGAAGTCCAAGGCACGAGAGCATCTCAAGTCGTCATCGAAGCGGACATGTCAGGTGTTTATGGATTGGTAGCTCAATTAGGACTCGTCGAACCACGATTTCAATTAGCGTTAGAAATCTGTGCAGGAGGGCGCTTAGGGAACCTTGTTGTTGAGAGTGATGAAGTTGCTTCGGAAGCGATCGCCTTGCTCAAACGTGAGAGAGCAGGACGCGCTACATTTTTACCCCTAAATAAGCTGAATCCAGCCAAATTCCCGTCACGAGTTGAAGCTCAAAAACTAGGCGCAATTGACTATGCCTTTAATCTCGTCACCTATGAAGATCGCTATCAAGATGTCTTCGCCTTCGTATTTGGAAATACCCTCGTATTTGAGCATCTCGATCAAGCAAGATTCCATATCGGTAAATACCGCATGGTCACGCTGGAAGGTGAAATCCTCGAAACTTCAGGGGCAATGACAGGCGGCAGTGCACCTCTACATACGAGTCTGCACTTCGGCAATGCCAAACCTGCGGAATCTTCGGAAACTAAGCAATTGCGCGATCGCCTTTTGGAAATCGACCAGATGTTAGCGCGACTGAATCAACGTTTGCGTGGTGCTTTGACTGGTATTGCCAAATATGAAGAGCAGTTACAGACCGCTAGAACTACGCATCGGGAAGCACAACTCAAACGCGATCGCATCTACGAACAAATCGAACGAAATAGTCGCGATCGCTCACGTCTGCAAGATCAAATCCAACAAACTCGCGCCGCCATTGAAATCGGTCAATCGCAACTAAATACCCTTGATGGCAATATTGCCGAACTAGAAGCCAAGTTATTGGTTAAGCGTGCAGAACTTACCGAACTTGAAAAATCAGGAACCCATACTCGTTGGCTGCAAGCTCAAGATGCCTTACAAGGTCAAGAGGCTCTGCTTAACAGTGCTGAAATCGAACTGCGAACAGCTAAACAACAACTAGGAGAATTAGAAAATCAGCACAAGCTGGCTTTGGAAAAAATGGCTCAACGCCAGACTCGTCTCCAAGAACTTCGCGCCACTCAAGCCGAACTAATTAATAGCACATCGCAAATTCAACATCAAATCAAACAAACTGAAACCGCGATCGCCTCTTACCAATCGCGCTTAGAAGTGCTCGAACAAACCATCGGTGCAGCCAAGCAAGAGCGTGATGCCTGTGAGCGATCGCTTCGTGCCCAACAGCAACAGCAACAACAACAGGAATGGCAGTTACAAAAAAATCGCGAACGTCAAGCCGAACTCGAACAGCAAATTGCTCAATTTACCGAGCAACTCAATCAAATTGAGCTTCCCGATATAGTTCCTGAAGTTCCTGAAACCATGACCCTAGAACAGTTGCAACTAGAGCAACGCCGCTTACTCAAACGCATTCAGTCAATGGAACCCGTCAATATGATGGCGATCGCTGAGTATGAAGCTACATCACAACGCCTAGAGGAACTCAGCAGCCGTCTAGAAACCCTGAATCAAGAGCGCACCGAACTCCTAATTAGAATTGAGAACTTCACCACGCTCCGTCAACGCGCATTTATGCAAGCCTTTGATGCCGTAAATGGACATTTTAAGGAAATCTTCACTGAACTCTCCGATGGTGACGGCTATTTGCAACTCGAAAATCCTAACGCACCTCTTAATGGCGGACTTACCCTCGTAGCTCACCCCAAAGGCAAGCAGGTACAGAACCTGTCATCAATGTCTGGAGGTGAAAAGTCTCTCACTGCGCTCAGTTTCATCTTCGCGTTGCAACGTTATCGCCCTTCGCCTTTCTACGCCTTCGATGAAGTCGATATGTTTCTCGATGGCTCTAACGTGGAGCGACTCTCCAAAATGGTTCGGAAGCAAGCCAATCTCGCTCAGTTCATTGTCGTTAGTCTCCGCCGCCCCATGATCGAAGCTTCAGAGCGTACTATCGGCGTAACTCAAGCACGCGGAGCGCATACTCAAGTGTTGGGCTTAGAACTGCGATCGAGTTAATTGGTTCTTAAAGATGAGATGCGGCGCGAAGCGCCGCATCTCATCTTTTGGGTTTTACAGAGCTTTGCGCTGCATGTCTTATTCAGACTGGTGACAGCTATAACTTATTTAATTAATGATTCACTGAAAGTGCGAATTGTCGGTAATGTATCGGTAAACCAACCCAACCCTAGACCCGCACCCGCAATTATCGCAAGTACAAAGAAATTCCAGCCACGATTGTTCATAAAGGCTCGCAGTTCAGTTCTGGCGACATACATTAAACCTACCCAAATGATACTGATACCTATAGATAGTAAAAACTGTTCTTTTCGGAGAAAAACAAATACTACAGCCGCGATCGCCCAAGCTACAGAGAATATCCAATCTATGCCAAACGCGATCGCCCCAATAGGAATCCAGATACGCCAATCTGCTTTATGAATAGATAGTAACCAACCATAAGCAATATAACCAACTAATACAAGAGCTAGTGACAATATCGGCAGTTTTCTTAAAGTACGCATATTTCATATCTCCAAAGCATTACAGCTATTGTCGATCAAAAGAACCACAAGAAATTTTTTAAAAGTGTTGCAAAGCAACACTTTTAAAAAATTTCTTGGTTCGGGTTTGAGCGCAAAGCACTGTAATATCCAAAGCAAAGATTAACAGTTATAGCGCGAAGCATTATTAATATTAAACTTTTATCCTTTAATAGACAAAATGCTCAAAAATCGGCGATCGCTTATTTTTATTAAAATGGAACCTTGCCTAAGCCTTGGCGCAAAACTAGAGGATTAAGATCGTCTGTTAGATCGAGGATTGTGGATACTTCGGAACTATGATCGGAACCATCATCAACGATAAAATCGACTAGCTTGGAAAAGTAATCAAATAGCTCTATTTTTGGTAAATCGCAGACATTACGTTGCTTACTATTAATTTGATGACTAAAATCCTCTTCATTCATATCGTCTTCTTGTAAATTCGCAGAAGTGGAGATAATTGGATTAGCTAATGCCTCAATGATTGCCTGAGATACTGCATGATTAGGAACACGAATCCCAGTGGTTTTGCGTTTAGGATTTAATACCAACTTGGGAACAAGTTTAGTCGCTGGCAGAATGAATGTGAAGGGACCAGGGACTAGGCTTTTCATCGTGCGATAGTTGGCATTAGACACATTTGCATATTCAGCAATATTCGAGAGAGAGGAGCATAAAAAAGTAAGCGGCTTATCGTTGGACATCTGCTTAAGTTTACGGACGCGCTCTACGGCTGACTTGGACATCAGATCGCAACCGATCGCGTAAACAGTATCCGTCGGATAGAGCATAATCGCGCCATCGCGCAAAGCCGATACAATTTGGGCGATCGTACGGGCTTGAGGATTGTCGGGATGCAGTCGATAGATCGTAGCCATAGTTGCGCCTCGCGCTAGTTTTGTTAGAGAAAGAACGCGAAGCGCTTTTATTCTTAGAGATATTCTCTATTCATTAGAGGTTGCAGTACTTCAGGAAGTAAGATACGTCCGTCAGGTTGCTGATAATTTTCTAGAATGGCAGACATAGTGCGACCCACTGCTAATCCAGAACCATTGAGAGTATGTAAAAACTCAGTTCCCTTTTTACCCTTACTCTTAAAGCGAATATTGGCGCGTCTAGCTTGAAAATCATGGAAATTTGAGCAGCTAGAGATTTCACGATAGGTATTTGCTGTAGGTAGCCATACTTCAAGGTCGTAGCATTTGGCTGCACTAAAACCAATATCACCTGTGCAAAGTTCAACTACGCGATAGGGAAGTTTCAGGGCTTGCAGAATGGATTCCGCATCGCGGACTAGCTTTTCATGCTCCTCTGCCGCGTTTTCGGGAAGCACAAATTTGACTAGTTCGACTTTATTAAACTGATGTAAGCGAATTAAGCCTCTGGTATCGCGACCATAACTACCCGCTTCACGACGGAAACATGGTGTATAAGCACAATGATGAACAGGCAAAGTCTCACCATCAAAGGTCTCATCTCGATAGAGGTTAGTAACGGGAACTTCGGCAGTAGGAATTAGCCACAGATCGTCTTCCGCACATTTGAATAGATCGTCAGCAAATTTTGGTAACTGTCCTGTACCTTGCATACTATCGCTATTAACTAAAAGTGGTGGAGCAACCTCAACATAGCCATTAGCAGTATGCGTATTCAGCATGAACTGGATCAGGGCGCGTTCGAGGGCTGCACCTGCACCAATGAGATTAACAAAACGCGCTTGAGAGATTTTGACAGCCCGTTCAAAGTTGAGAATCCCTAGTTTTTCACCGATTTCCCAATGGGGCAAAATATCGGTGCGCAAAGTTTTATACTCATCGCCCCAACGCCTTACTTCAATATTTTCGGTTTCATTTGCACCGATAGGCGTTGTTTCACTGGGCAAGTTTGGCAAAGTCATTAAAATGGCATTGCTTTCTTCGCGGAGAGCCTTTTCCTTGGGTTCAAGTTCCGCTAGAAGTTGTTTGATTTCAGGCGATCGCGCTTTGAGTGCTTCAATTTCCGCTTCGGGCGCACCTGATTTCATTTTGATGCCAACTTGCTTACCGATATCGTTGCTTTCGGCTTGCAAATGCGATCGCTGAGTTTCCAGTACACGAACTTCCTGCTCTAGCTCGACTAATCTACTAATGTCGTAACCTTTGCCTCGGCTATTGAGGCGAGCTTGCACCTGTTCGGGCTGCGATCGCACGAGCTTAATGTCTAACACGAACTTTTTTCTACCTAAACGCACTCAAAGCATCATAACTTAATGCGAGTAGGTTACGATAGGCGGCGCAAAGTGCCACCTATCCATAGATTAGTAGGTCAACAAATTGTCAAAAGATTATTTAGCTTTAATTCTCGATCTGCAAAAGCGTTTAGAAACATTGCAGTCAGAGATCTCTTCACAGCCAGAACTCAGTCCTGCGATCGCTAAATATTGGGGGCGATCGCATAGTAAAATCCAAGCTTTTTTTCAGACAGAAATTGTGAATACTGAGTTACAAGTAACGCCGCCAAATTTATCCCTGCAAGTAGAAATTGATAAACAGCTAAAAATGCTTGGCGTAGATTTGACCATGCTGCAAACTGCTCGCAATCCCGCCACATGGCAAAAACGGCATCAACAAGCCTGCGATCGCTTTGTCCTACTATATCGCTACTGCCAAATGCATTTTCAAGGTTAGGTGCTTAGTCTCAACTTGTTTTAAACC
>CAIJEA010000127.1 GCA_903819605.1 uncultured cyanobacterium
AACTCTCTTTTGGGTTTTATGTCTTAACTAGCTATACATCGACCTTAGCAAAACAGTTTTAAAAACAAAAATGACAGAAAAACCAAAAGTAGTAGTAGTTGGGGCAGGATGGGCTGGTTTAGGAGCAACCTACCAACTTAGTAAACAAGGTTATGAAGTAATTTTGCTTGAGGCAGGGGCGCAGGCAGGTGGATTAGTTTCAGGTTGGAAAACATCAGGGGGAAGATCCGTCGAAGCAGGTATTCATGGCTTTTGGTATCCATACCGCAACATTTTTTCCCTCGTTAAAGAACTAGAGCTTGATCCCTTTACCCCTTGGACGAGATCGGCACAATATTCTCCCGCAGGGCTGGAAGTTGAGTCCCCAATTTTTCAAGACTTGCCACGTTTACCTTCACCACTTGGAACTTTTGCCTATACCCAGTTCAAAAGATTACCACTGAGCGATCGCCTCTCCGCACTGCCCTTAATGTATGCAGTAATTGATTTTGACAACTCCGACGAAGCATGGAAACGCTATGACGGCATGACCGCTAGAGAGCTATTTCGTCAGTATGGAGTCTCCGAACGACTCTATCGTGAATCCTTTGAGCCAATGCTTTTAGTCGGTTTGTTTGCGCCTGGAGAACAATGTTCAGCAGCAGCAGCTTTGGGAATGCTGTATTACTTCATCTTGGCGCATCAGGCAGATTTTGATGTGGTATGGTGTCGCGGAACAGTAGGCGAAAAAATCTTCAAACCTTGGTGCGATCGCATTACTAACTTGGGCGGCAAAATTTTGACTAATCGTCGTGTAAGTGATGTAAGCGTTGACGAAACTGGCAAAGTTACAGGCGTAAGTTGTGGCGATGAAAGCTTTGAAGCTGATGCAGTAATTTTCGCGGTCGGAATTTCGGGAATGCAGAAAATTGTGTCTAATAGCCCCACCTTACAAAAACGTCGAGAATTTCGTAACTTAATGAATTTGGGAGCGATCGATGTTTTAGCTGTAAGGCTATGGTTCGATCGCAAAATCAAAATCCCTCGCCCATCCAATGCTTGTTTTGGGTTTGATGTGACAACAGGCTGGACATTTTTTGATCTCAATGCCCTTCATGATGAATATAGCGACGAAGCTGGTTCAGTGATAGAAATAGATTTTTATCACGCTAATCAATTTTTACCTCTTGATAATGAAGAAATTGTCGCGACCGTTCAAGGCTATTTGAAAACTTGTATATCTGAATTTGGAGAAGCCAAAGTTGTCGATAGCAGCGTAATTCGGTTACCGCGAGCAGTGACACATTTTGCCCCCGGAAGTTATCAACACCTTCTGCGATCGCTGACTAGTTTTCCCAACTTATATATGAGTGGCGATTGGATTATTACTAATCATGGGTCTTGGTCACAAGAAAAAGCCTATGTCACAGGTTTAGAAGCTGCCAATTTGGTAATTCAACAATTTGGTCAGGGCAATATGACACAGATTTTGCCAATTGAGGCTGACGAACCACATATTCAGATCGGGCGATCGCTTAATCAAACTATCAGGAATGTAGCAAAATCATTCTTTCCCAGCTTCTCGTTACCATAAATTATCAACCTCAATTTAGAGTTTTCAGTGCCCCACTCATTGAAAGCTCTAATCTCAAGCGCATATTTAGATGTCAATCAATGTAAAATCAGATACGGTTAGACAAACCCAAATCAAACTTTTTTATGCTCCTAACAGAACTAGCTCCGTCTGCTTCTAAAAACACTGTTGGATGCGTCTTAGTAGTGGAAGATGAAGCAATCATTCAAGATGCGATCGCCCTAGCTTTGCGTGAAGAAGGATATAGCGTTTTACTAGCTGAGGATGGTTACTCAGCTTTACAAATTGCCAAAACTGCGGCAAGACTTGATTTAGTTGTTTTAGATGTCATGTTGCCTTCAATTAATGGCTTAGATCTATGCCGCATTTTACGTCATGAAGCCAACAGTGTCCCTGTTCTGATGATTAGTGCTAGAGGTAATGAAGGCGATCGCATTGCAGGTCTAGAGGTAGGAGCGGATGATTACCTGAGCAAGCCTTTTGGAATGCGTGAATTGGTTGCCCGTTGTCGGGCGTTGCTTCGTCGGAGTCGTCGCGACTTTGTAGCGACTAACTCAACTGTTTATAAGTTTGGTGATATCGCTTTGTATCCTGATGAGTGCCGCGTCACGATTAAAGAAGCTGAGATTAATCTTTCACCCAAAGAATTTCGTCTACTTGACCTATTCATGAGTCATCCCCGTCGTGTATGGTCGCGGGAACAACTACTCGAAAAAGTCTGGGGAGTAGACTTTGTTGGTGATAGCAAGACTGTAGATGTGCATATTCGCTGGCTACGGGAAAAAATAGAATTCGATCCGAGCGATCCAAAACATATCGTTACTGTCAGAGGCTTTGGCTATCGTTTAGGATAAAAAGCTTCTTAAACAAAAAAGCGTTGCGAAGCAACGCTTTTTTGTTTGTTTGGGTTTAAGTGCAAAG
>CAIJEA010000128.1 GCA_903819605.1 uncultured cyanobacterium
TTACACAAAAATGATTTGAAACCCGCATTTCAACATAGTGGCAATTCATGAATTGCCACTACATTTCGTTTTTTGCGTATAGGGTTTTTCTAATGAGTGCGTACTCATTAGAAAAACCAAAATCAATCCCAGTATTGGTTTTGGTTTTTCATTTTACCTACGGCAAAATGAAAACCGCTATAAGTCCTATTTCAGCAACAGATATAAAAAAGATCGCATAATTCATAATTAGTCTTTATTATTAAGCCGTATGGCGTTTGCTTCTATTTTGTTAGTTATTATGATGTTATTATGAACAACTCTTTGTGCTAATAACCCTTAAAATCTTAAATAATAAAACTTTAGCTTATGTTATCTGTCAGTCTCAAAAAGATACTTCTAAAAGGGGAAGTTTTATCATTATTAAGAGGATTAGTTAAAACTATCACTTCTCCTGTCGTAATTCAAGATCGAGAAGGAGATGTTTTGGTCGCAGATCTGGGTATGGAAGTGATAAATGCGGGGAATGTCAGCGCAGATGAAGCCTTCTTGGATAAAAATGAAAAAAGAATTCCTATTGCGATCGGTGACGAAGTTCTGGGTTGGGTAACTGGTACAGAGATGGTTGAGCAGGTGGCAGAATTTTTAAACTATTCTGTCAATCGTGAATTTGAACGCAAAACACTAGCGGCAGATGCATTAGACAAATACCGTGAAATTAGTCTGCTCTATACGATCGCGAGCAAAATGTCTAACTGTCTTGATGTACAAGAAATTGGAACACTTGTAATTGAAGAAGCTAGCCGACTGATTAGATCCACTAGTGCATCTGTGATGGTACATAATGAGCAAAATGATTGTCTAGAAATAATTTCTGCTAGAGGAACATCTGAGACGATGAGAAGCTTAAAATTTTCTACTAATGAGGGAATTGCAGGGCATGTATTTATGACTGGTAAACCAGAACTAGTAAATGATGCAACTCAAGATCCGCGATATGCAATCAATGAGAATGAATCCTATGCCCTCATCTGTGTACCGATACTCACTAAAGACAAAACTATAGGCGTTGTTAATATTAGTAATTCCGAACGTACTAACTATACATCTCAAGATCTCAAGCTGTTTACTGCTTTAGTTACACAAGCATCTGGTGCAATTGAGAATGCTATTCTCCATAAAAATAAATTACAAGAAGAGAGAATCAAGAACAACTTAGAACGATATCTATCGCCACAGGTGGCTCATGCAGTAATTAGTGCCAAGGGAGAAGTTTCATTAACTACAAGCAAGCGTAAAATTGCCATGTTGTTTTCTGATATTCGCAATTTCACAACTAAGTGTGAAGAGCTGGAACCAGAGCAACTTGTTGCTTATCTTAATGAATACTTTACCCAAATGGTGGATGTGATATTCAGCCATCAGGGAACTGTAAATAAATTTGTGGGCGATATGATTGTTGCCATGTTTGGTGCACCTTCTGACATTTTAGAGCGCGAGCATTGTGCGATCGCGGCGGCAATCAATATGCAAAAGCGCATCAAGAGCCTACCAATTGACTGGATTCGCGATAACTTTATCACAGGTATTGGCATCAGCTCTGGTGATGTAATTGTTGGCAATATTGGCTCACCTCAGCATATGGACTACACTGCGATCGGGGATGAAATGAATATTGCTTCGCGTTTACAGGGATTAGCACAGGGGGGACAGATTTTGGTGACCCGCAGTGTATACGAGGCAACGCAAGATAGTTTTCAATTTAAAGAGTTTGGAACTTTACCCGTAAAAGGGAAGAAGAAATTAGTTGAAATTTTTGAAGTGATTTACTAGTAACCACAGTGATAGGATGGGCGGCACTTCGCGCCGCCCATCCTATCACTGTTTCTGTGTTTTTAGAGAAATTCCACCGACGTTGGACTTTCTCTAAAACTATTTCTTATAATTAGAATTACTGCTTCTTTATATATTAATTTTGAACGCAAAGCGCTGTAAGTGATACATTAGTTTTGAGTAACCTCAAAGGCTTTAAGATGAGCAAAAAGCTATTAATTGTTGATGATGAGCCACATATTCGCTTGCTATTAGAGCAAACCTTGGAAGAGTTAGAAGATTATGACGTAGAGTTATTAACAGCAACAAATGGGTTAGAAGCACTTGAGACGATTCAGCGTGAAAAACCTAATTTAGTATTCTTAGACGTAATGATGCCCAAAATGAACGGCTACGATGTATGTCAAAAGGTCAAGGGTGAGCTTGGCATGATTGACGTATATATTATTATGCTGACTGCTAAAGGACAGGAATTCGATCGCAGTCGTGGTAAAGATGTTGGGGCAGACATCTATATGACTAAACCCTTTGACCCCGATGAAATCTTAGAAAAATCCTTTGAAATTCTAGGAATAGAAGCTTAAATGAGTGTAAACCTGAGCTGCAAGTTAAGCGATCGCCATCTTGATAGTACTCAAGCCAGCAGTCAACGCCAATTGGCAATTTTTGTTTCGGCTAGGTCATCTATTGATGGCAATAATGCTCCTCTTAATCTTTGCCTAGTTTTAGATCACAGCGGCTCTATGGGAGGACAACCACTTGATACAGTCAAACGTGCTGCTATCGACCTAGTCGATCAAATGTATTTGCAAGACCGAATTAGTGTGATTGGGTTCGATCATAAAGCTAGAGTTGTTGTCGAAAATCAACCAGTCGATCGCCTTGAATCGATCAAGGAAAAGATTCAGTCACTAAAGGCTTCGGGTGGAACTTGCATTGACGATGGCATCAAACTTGGCTTACAGGAAACAAGCAAGGGTAAAGATGGAGCTGTCAGCCAAATTTTCGTGCTGACCGATGGTGAAAACGAGCATGGTGATAATGAGAGATGCTTGCAGTTTTCACGCTTAGCGACTGAATATAACATGACCTTGCACAGTCTCGGTTTTGGGGATAGCTGGAATCAGGATGTGTTAGAACGCATTGCTGACGCAGGTGGTGGTGCAATGGCATATATTCCATCTCCTGCGGCGGCGGGGCAAGAATTTCAGAAGTTATTAAAGCGAGTCCAAGCGATCGGGTTGACTAATGCTCATTTAATTTTGCAGCTTGCCCCACAGGTAAGGCTCGCAGAATTAAAACCGATCGCGCAAGTTTCACCTGACACGATTGAGTTGCCTTATCAAACTGAGGGTGATGCAATTATTGTGAGATTAGGCGATCTGATGACTGATGTAGAACGCATAGTGTTATTTAATCTCTATATCAGTCCTGCTAGCTACATTTCTGAACATCCCGCTAGTTCTGAAATCCCGATTTTGACCGCTCAAGTACGTTTTGACATTCCTTCACTTGCACAAATTAATTCACTGTCACCATTGGTCGCGATCGCTGCTGATTTAGTTCAAGACTTTGCACCGCAGGTCGATCCACAGGTTCAAAATTATTTATTGGCTTTAGCAAAATATCGTCAAACTCAGCTTGCGGAGCAAAAACTACAACAGGGCGATCGCGCAGGTGCTGCGACAATGTTACAATCTGCTGCAAAAACTGCTTTGCAAATGGGCGATTATAATGCTTCTACGATTTTGCAAAACAATGCAACCCGTTTGCAATCGGGGACAGCCCTTAGTGATGCTGAGCGCAAAAAAACTCGGATTGCATCCAAAACTGTACTACAAATACCCCCAACTCCTTAAGGGATAGTTTATATGTAGTTGTAGTATTCACTCATCCTAAAAACCTCTAATTCTCTCATCTACTTTGATTTTCCCATCTATTAAGTTGTCCCCCAAAAGTTGCTTTTATGATCACTTGTCCTAATTGCGCTCATCCTAATCCTGACGGAGCTGTAAACTGTGAAGCCTGCTTTACACCGTTACCAATTGTCAAAAGCATTCAATGTCCTAGTTGTAATGAGACAGTGCTATCAGATGCCAAATTTTGTGGACATTGTGGGTTTAACCTTAGCGCGGCAACGGCACTTAATCCTCATCTAGAAGTTAATACAGAAAGTGGTGAGATCAACTCGTCAATCGATCCGTCAACTGAAATTTTCCCCGTACTCCAGATTTCAAATGCTATGTCAAATTCTTTAACTGATGAGACAACAGAAGGAAATACTGCTGGGAACTTTACTACAAGTTCAATCTCCTCACTTCCAACAGTTCCCAAGGGAACTGAGATAGAAGGGCTTATCGAAGCTGAATCAAGTAAGGCATCTGTAAATATCGCTGCTTCAACGCCTATTAGCGTAAAAACACAGTTACAACAATTTTCAGCATCCTTGCTGCATGTACAAACTAATCTCACGATTGAGATACCTGTCCAATTGCCTGTTGTTCATATTGGCAAGCCAAACACGGTAATTCCTCCTGATATTGATGTCTCTGGATTTCCTGATTCCGATATTGTTTCTCGTATTCACGCTGATATTCGCGCCGAAGGTGGATCTTTCTATTTTGAAGATACTGGAAGCTCTAATGGTACTTACATCAATAATTTACCGCTACCTGCTGGTAATCGACATAAGCTCAGAGCAGGCGATCGCATTTCCTTAGGCAAAGGTGACAAAGTTAGCTTTGTATTTCAACTTAGCTCTTAGCTCAGTCCAAAAACAGAGAGGCGGCGCAATGCGCCGCCTCTCTGTTTTTGGTTGATGACTATATTTGCAACACAAGACGAATTTTTCCTGCTGTCGAACTAGGCGATCGCCACTTGAGAATTAGGTCTTCGAGAGCTGCAATCGACTTACTATCTTGTAATGTCGAACTTGGCATATCGACCGATAGATTACTAATGCGATCGCCTGAAATCTCCAGATTAAGAGTGAGGATTCCCGTTGTGGATGTAGTAATACGCTGGTCTGCGATATAACGCACTAGATTGTTAGTGATATCAGTGGGCAATTCAGATTGAATCTGGATGACTTTAACGCTAGTAGTAGTTGCAATGTCAGCATTAGCAGCCCGCGAGGCAGATGGAACAGCAATTTTGGCAGATGGTGCTGATGGGGATGGCTTAGCAATTTCTGCATTAATAGTTGCGGAGGAGGCATCTTTGCTAGGCGAATCTAAACGTCTTGATGGCTGTGATGAATTAGCGGTGATGCCATCGGACATAGAAGGACTATTTTCGGCGACACGCTGGCGATCGCTATTTAAATTACCGATAGGTTTGGGCGTTTGCATTTCAGGTGCGATCGCGACTTTATCCATTTTATCGATCCCTTTGGCATCACGATTTTCTTGGACAGAGGTTGATGGCAATTTGGCAGCAGGGGCGGTTGCTGCATTAGGATTTTGACTTAAAGGTTTAGATGAAGCAACCTTTGAGCTTTTTTCTGATGTTTCTAATTTGTTTCCTGAGCTAGCAGATGGTGCTGTAACGGCTGTATCGCCAGATGACGCGGCGGGAGTAGAAGCAATTTGAAAGCTAGGTTGTTCGCCAAATGGTGGAGATATCAGACGTATCGTGCCAAGGCTGACCCCGACAATTGCGATTGCTCCTGCGGCGACTTTTAGCCAATTGGGATTGAGGCGGCGTACTTCTAGCACTAAGTTTGGCAAAATCACAAACTCATTGGCGCAGAGTTCTAAACTTTCGTAGAGATCGAATAGTTGTAATGTCGTGAGTTGTAGTTTTGATAATTTCGGAACTGAGATCGTATGATCGAGGGTCTCAAAATCATCCTGAGCCAGCCAGCGATCGCAATAGGTTGTAACTGCCTCGATCAAATTGGTAATTTGTTGCTGATTGCCTTTAATATCACGCCGACTTTGAGCTAGTCGTAGTCGAAAGCGCAAATTCTGAGCCACAATTTGCGCTTGCCAATCAGATAAAGGCGATCGCTCAGTCCAAACCTCCAGCAAACAGGTTGGCAATTCGTAGCGCCGCATAAAAGTATTTGATTCTGACGAAGAATAACGCATGATTTTTTCTCTGTTTTTGACCCGTGCTTTACATAAGTCAAAAATTTATTGGCTACGCTCAAATAGGGCAACCCAAAGGCGGCGCGATCCGATCTGTGAGCTATAAAACAGCAAGTCTATCAATAATTTTAACGCTAATCTTTGAATTGCATCAGGTTGCGCTTGATCCTCTTCTGCCATCCGCTCTTGATAAAGCGTATTAAAGCGATCTAGATAATCGCCGAGAATTGGTTCTCGATAGGGAGGGCGTTTTAGAGCTGTACATTTCTCTAGTTGGGCGACAGCGTTACGAATCGCAAATTGTTGCTGCGATGCCAAAGTACAACTGATCAGGGTCATGGCTCTAGCTTCATCAACATCCAGCTTTTTTCTTCCTTTGCCCTTACGTAATGGGCTAGCTTGCCGCAACCGCCAAAGCGTAATGCGATCGCTCAAAATCTCCTCTAACCCCAACTTTTCAGATACAGCAAGCATTTCATCGGAGCCAATTCCTGTTAATGCCTCCAAAGCCAACAACACTAAATCCAAATGCGCCTTGATTGCCTGCAATTGTGGCAAGTCTGGATTATCAAAAGAAGCTGCCGAATGAGGAATCATGAGTCAGAATTAGATTTGATTTGGGGTAAGGGTGGCAGGGGGAGCGGTCTTTGCTTAGCCTGCACTTTTTCCATTGACTTCTCGATTAACGCTTTAGTTGCCTCTTTAATCACACTAATACTATCGTCTAGATTATCGCTTGATTTAGGACTCAATTGATCGCTTGACTCCCCACGCGATGCACTTCTAGCTCTTCCTTGAGTTGCCCAAGCTTGCATGAAGCTAATCTGTTCCCTAGCAGTACTAGCCAATGGATAGGTTTCTCCAATAGCAGCTAGAATATCTTCGGTACTTACATCCCGCTGTTCATGAAAAGCTCGATACATTCCTTCCACAATCGCCTGTTCAATTTCTGCACCGCTAAACTCCTTAGAAATTGATGCCATTTTATCAATATCAAAATTACGCAATTCCACTGGTCGAAATCGCTTGAGATGGAGCAAAAAGATTTCTTTCCGCTCCTCATAGGTTGGTAAATTAATAAAGAATAATTCATCAAATCTGCCTTTTCTCAGTAGTTCAGGTGGCAATGCATGAATATTATTTGCAGTTGCGACTACGAATACAGGACTAGATTTCTCTTGCATCCATGTTAAGAGAGTTCCCAATACCCTCTGGCTAGTTCCAGAATCACCCATGCTATTCGCAATACCCCCAAAAGCCTTATCGATTTCATCGATCCAAAGAATGCAGGGGGCAAGGGCTTCGGCAAGCTGAATTGTCTGGCGGGTACGGCTTTCAGACTGTCCCACCAAGCTGCCAAACAAGCGACCAACATCCAATCGTAAAAGTGGTAATCGCCAAAGATTTGCGATCGCCTTCGCGCAGAGACTTTTCCCCGTTCCTTGAATACCTAACAACAAAACACCCCTTGGATTCGGCAGCCCAAAAGCCCTTGCCTCATCAGAAAATGCTTGTTGGCGCTGCATTAACCAAAGCTTGAAATTGTCTAGTCCCCCAATACTATCTAACGTCTCGTTGGGTGTAAAAAATTCTAAAAATTCCGTTTGGCGAATCCGTTTTTGTTTTTCAATCAATACGCGATCGATATCTGATTCATTAATATAGTGCTTCTGGACAATCGATTTGGAAAGTGTATGACAAATGCGATCGCGCGTCATCCCCATACAGGCTTTTACCAATTGTTCTAGACTATTCCCTTCCATTCGTAACTGTTCTGATGGAACCATTTGCTCGATAATATTTCTGATTTCCGTAGTTTCAGGTAATGGGAAATAGAGAACTGCTATTTGCTCTTCGAGTTCAGTGGGTAATTCTAATAGTGGACTGAGTAAAATTAGGGTCTTGCGCGAATTGCGAAAACTACGGTAGAGATTGCGAAGTTGACGTACTAGTATTTCATCAAGACGCTGTGATGAAAGGCGGCGATGGAGATCGCGAAATATATAAATAGATGCGGTTTGGCGATCGGCATTCTCGACAATCTGTAGAGCTTGCAGCAAGTTGTTTTTGCCATCTTGATTATGCTCGAAACCACGTACCTGATCGTAATATAGGGTTTGACGGGGTGGTCCGCATTCCTGTGCAACTTGGGCGATCGCTTTTTCAGCACGTTCTTCTTCCCAAGTCACGACATAAATAATCGGACATTTTGCTCGGATTAGCAGACTAAGTTCTTCTTGAAAATTGAGAGATTTCATTGACGAATGCCTTTGATTTATAAAAACAGTTCTTGTATGTTTTTATGTTGTTTTTAACAAATCGCTAAAGTTTTAATTAGTTTACTGATGTTACGTGGAACCTTCATCCCCCAACCCCTTCTCCTGCGGGAGAAGGGGGAGCAAAACCCATATTATTTTCTTGTTCCCCTCTCCTGCGGGAGAGGGGCTAGGGGTGAGGGCTTTACAAACTTCCACGTAACACCAGTTAGTTTAGAAGAAATCATCACCTGCTGATGGTCTATGGGGTGTTGGTAAAGATTTTAAATGACTGAGAAATTGTAATAGCTCATCATTAGTTAATTGCTGTCGTGACTTTTTATCAAATGTTCGCACCAAATAGTCACGTCCCTGAATTTTTGACCAGTTTAAACGTTCCATCTCTACATCAATTTTGGAAATTGCATCTGATAAATCTACAGGTTCAGGAGCAATTTGTGGTGCTGAATTTTTGATCGGTACAGATACTGGCTCAGGTTGGCGGGGAGACTCTGCTAATGCTTCATTGGGTGGATAGTGAAAACTATCTTCGGGTGCGTAATCATTTCCCCCATAATCATTGCTATAGTCTAATGCTGGTTCGGACTTAATTGTATGTGTAGTATGCATTTGCACATCGCTGTGCCCCGACAGATTAGAGCCAAGACTTCCTAGCGTATTATTTAAATTTGCCGAGGGTAATGAGTTGACGGTTGAGGATTCGCGAGAAACCTGTGTCAAAATCGGCGATCGCCCACCATATCCACTAAAACTATTGTCAAATGCATTGTCAAAAGAAATCCCAGCGATCGTCAGAGCGCGTTTAACTGCTCGGTCTTCAGCTATTTCTAGGTCACTATCAACAGCCGTTGCCGTGCCCATGATCGCATCGCCTTCAGATACGATTGCTCTGAAAGCATGAAGACCGTCGATCTTTGGGAGCATCTCGGTTTGGATGCGCCCTTGTGGATATTGAGAGCGAAACTGGGCGAACATAAGTATGTACGAAATCAATTTTTTTGTCGGAACTAATCGGCTTAAAGACTAGCCTTTATAGTTTTCTGTATATAGTGCATATGAATCTTAGTCTCAAATCCTAAGTTTTTATAATTAAGCAAGGGTGGCTAGTGACTTTGACCTTATTTTCAGTTTTTAAACTGAGTGATTAGGGTTCTGCGATTTAATAAAGAACCAAATTTTTGTGGTGCGGCGGAGCCTCACCACAAAAAATCGGTTCTTTATTTTACTGCACGTTCTTTATGCCGAATTTCTAACAGGTTGAGCAATTGGTTTATATCCAGGGATTGCACTTTCATCAACTTCATCGATTTGATCTGGATCGAGATATTCATTGGCATAGCGCATATAAACTTTTTCGCTAACGAATAAATCAAATAAATCTGGATCGATGTGATTTCCTAATTTCATTTTACCGAGGATTTGAAGGCATTCAGTTAAAGTTTTGCCCTTTTTATAGGGACGATCTTTAGCACTGAGGGCTTCAAATATATCAGCAATTCCCATCATTCTCGCAGGTAAAGACATCTGATCGCGGGTTAATCCTTTCGGGTAGCCTTTGCCATCCATGCGTTCGTGGTGACCACCAGCATATTCGGGTACGCGACGGAGATTGCGTGGATAGGGCAATTGTTCGAGCATTTCGATGGTCACAACGATGTGATCGTTAATGATCTTGCGTTCCTCGGCGGTAAGCGTTCCTCTGGCAATATTCAGGTTATATACTTCATCTTCAGTTAAGAAGTTAGTTTCAACACCCTTGGGATCGATCCAACGATATTTGGCAATTAACTGTAAGCGCTCTTGATATTCCTCACTCATAAATTCGCCACCGATATTACAAATGCGTAAGAATTGCTGATCGCTCGAATACTGTGCGAGTTTCTGCTGCAATGCGGCTTCGAGATCGGGAATTATGCTGAGATTTTCAGATTCAATCGCTGCAATTTTTTGATTGAGGAAACTAATTTCTGCATCACGTTTCAGTACCTCAAATCGAGTATTCACTAGATGGATGCGATCAAAAATTGTTTCTAGCTTGGTTGCCTTGTCAATTACATGTACGGGCGTGGTTACTTTGCCGCAGTCGTGCAATAGACCTGCAATCTTGAGTTCATACCGTTCTTCTTCATCCAACTCAAAATCTTTAAAAATTCCATAATCGGCTTTGCAAGCTGCGTCCGCAATCATCATCGTTAGGGTAGGAACACGACGACAATGTGCGCCATTGTAGGGCGATTTTTTATCGATCGCCTCAGACATAAGGTTAATAAACGACTCAAATAGTCCGCGAAACTGTCCGACCAGCTTATTGTTAGTTAAGGCGATCGCCGCCTGTGATGCTAAGGACTCGGCGATACGCTGAGCAATAATCGAAAACTCAACAATCTTTTTGCCGTCGGGTGATTTGGCATTAATTAGTTGCAAAACGCCAATCAGTTCATTCTCGTGATTGAGCATTGGCAAGGTGAGAAAAGATTGCGATCGATAGCCTGTTTTGGTGTCAAAAGCTCTTGTCCCCGCAAAATCAAAACCTTCAGCTATATAGGCATCGGGAATATTAATAGTTTTTTTGTATAAAGCGGCATGGGCTGCAACCATAGTGTTGTTTGGATTGCCAAATTCATCATATAGAGGTAAAGGCTCAAAAGAGATTGGCTCTCCTAGCTTTTCCCCCATCATGATGCCAAGCGAGTCGTTCATAATAATTTCAAACTGAAGATATTTTTTATCCTCACTTGCCAGATACAACGTCCCACCATCAGCATTTAAGATCGTTTTTGCCCCCCTTAATATCATCTCTAACAATTTAGGCGTGTTTTTTTCCGCCGATAGTGCAATACCAATCTCGTTTAGCTTTTCGATTAGCTCAAAGGATTCTGATTTAGTGTCGCCAATTTCCATAGTTTGCGTCCCTATTTGTCAACAGGATCTTTTTTGTGAAGTTTAGGAGAAAATCTGTTTTTCAAGCTTTCTTGGGTTGACTGAGGTCAATTAATGCATTTGCTAAGGACGGCAAACCAGTTTTTTTCATATTTTCTGAAATTGTTGGGGGCTGAACTAGTCGCCATCCAAACAATAAAGTCTTAACCAAAATATTAATATTATGCCAAATTTCATAAGTCTTATAAAGATTTTGTCTGTAATTTGGTTTAAGTTTTTGGTTCAAGGTCTAGTGAGATTTATCTAAAAAATCAGATAAATCTGGAGATTTACTACTTAAAAGTGATTGAAGGTTTGGCGTTTAAATTAATTTAAAGATAAGTTGTCGGTTTGATTAGATGTTTAGCGATTGGATTAATTTTGCCTTACGCCTCATATTTTGGCTAGTGTTTAATGCTAGCTCTGGAAGTTAGACAGCGAATACAGGAGTCTGTCAATCTAAAAGTAAGACGAAACAGTTAGCGGGAACCAAAATGCAGTTTCAACTAAATTGGAACATATCGGCAGTATTTGTTACCACCCATATGTTCTAACTTTTATTTGGATATACGAGAACCTTGCCAATTGCCAAAATTGTTTGTGCTATCCCCAGTACCATAGCTGCCATAAAATTCCTTGCAGCCTTCACCCAAAATTAATATCCCCTTTCCCTGTTGTTTTACTTGCTGTTTAGGAGTCTCTTGCCAATCAAAGATAATGACATTATTACTCAACTTACCTGTTAACTCACCCACAATCTTGCCACGCTCATAATTATCATATTCATATTTCCCAGAAATTAAATTATTGCTTTCTTCTTGCAAGGATAGTTTGCCAAAGGGAGTTTGCCAGTCTCCATTAATTTTGAATTTACAAGAGAGTTTACTATCTGGAGTTGATTCGGGTGCGGTCAGGTACTGCAATCCAAATATTGCAACAGCGATTACTCCGCCTAAACCTAATGCCAAAATCAACCATGCAGGAGAAATTTGCCATCCAGAAGTTTGTCGGGAAGATTTTGAACTGTCTTTTAAAAAATCTTGTTCAGCATCTTGTTCATGAGTGGTAAATTTCAGAGATGATTCATCTGCTATTGCTGGCAGAGAAGATATAGTTTGCTCTTCTTCTGGCGGCAATGATTGCGATCGCTTGCTTCTAAACCAAAGTTTTTGCATAGTTAGGCAAAATTTTGTTGCCGACACTGAAACTATTAATAATTATTGTCGCACGACGACAAAACTAACGCTTATTTATTCGCTCAGCGATTGTGCTGAAGTCAAACTATAGTTATAACCAAGTAAGTTAAGACATAAAACCCATAAGAGAGTTGCGCCGCAAAGCGCCACAACTCTCTTATGGGTTTTACTTTACTGGCTACAGCTATACATCTTGAGAACTACGGCAATGCTCGAAATCGTTAATATAATCGAAACCTGCATCGCCCGCTGCGCGAGCGGTGCAGGTTTTCGGTTTTATATTTATTGCACCTAGCTATTTAGTTAAATCTATGTAGAGCCTTTAATATCAGGGGTTTAGACTGAAAACAGCTATAGATATTGAAAAACATACAATCATGAAAAACATACAATTATGTAGTGTATCCACGATAGAAAGTGCAGAAAATTATGACAAATTTTGATTATGACTTATTTGTGGTCGGTGCGGGCAGTGGTGGATTAGCTGCCTCAAAGAAAGCCGCAGGATATGGAGCAAAAGTAGCGATCGCTGAGGGGGACTTGGTTGGAGGAACCTGCGTAATTCGCGGTTGTGTACCCAAAAAGTTAATGGTTTACGCGTCCCACTTTTCACACTTTCCTCACGAAGCAACAGGTTATGGTTGGACGATACCCGCAGGGACTTTTGATTGGTCAAAACTTCGCGATGCGATTCAAACGGAAGTGTTGCGATTGAATAAATTGCATATTAGCTTCCTAGAAAAAACTAATGTCGAGCTAATTTCGGGATTTGCCCGATTTGTGGATGCTCACACCGTTGCCGTAGGCGATCGCCAATTTACAGCCGAGCGGATTCTCATTGCCGTTGGCGGCGAAGCCATCAAGCCCAACTTAGCGGGAATGGAATATGCCGTTACCTCCAAAGAAATGTTTCTTTTGCCGAACTTCCCTCAACGCTTTGCGGTGATTGGTGGTGGGTATATCGGTGTTGAGTTTGCGGGGATTATGCGCGGACTAGGAGCCGAAGTTACTCAAATAATTCGCGATCGCGCAATTTTGCGTGGGTTTGATGATGATGTCCGCACTAATGTCCAAGAAGGTATGGCACAGCACGGCATTAATTTGCATACTTGCATTGACAGCAGCACACTCACGATCGCGAAAGAAGAAAACAACTTAGCGATTACCTTCAATGATGCTAGTGGTAACTCTCAGACCGTTAACGTTGATGCAGTTTTAGCCGCAACAGGGCGAAAACCAAATCTTGCTCCTTTAAATTTGGATAATGCTGGGATTGAAGTTGTTAATAATGCGATCGCGGTTAGAGAAGATAGCTCCACCAATCAGCCCCATATCTATGCGATCGGCGACTGTACGGATCGCGTTAACTTAACTCCTGTCGCGATCGCTGAAGGTCGCGCCTTTGCCGATACTGTTTACGGACATACACCCCGATTTATCAGCCATACTAATATTCCTTCAGCCGTATTTTCACAACCCGAAGCCGCCACAGTCGGCTTAACCGAAGACCAAGCCAGAGAGTTATATGGCGATCGCGTGAAAGTCTATAAAACCAAATTTCGTCCTATGTTTTACAGTCTCGCGGGAGGTGAGGCAAAAACGATGATGAAGTTGATTGTTGTCGGTGAAGAGGAACGAGTTTTAGGATTGCATATGGTGGGCAAAGATGCCGCAGAGATTATTCAAGGTATGGCGATCGCGATCGCGATGGGAGGCTGCAAAAAAGACCTAGATAATACAATGGCAATGCATCCCACCGCTGCCGAAGAGTTTGTCACCATGCGTTAAGTAAAGTAAATTCATTATCTACTTCCCTAAGCTTCTCAAAACTCCTCTTTTTAATTCTATCAGTTTATATCTCCAGCCACATCTAAGTACTTATGCAAAATAAATTACTCAAACCCGTAAAGTTGCACCCCTGCGAGGCACAACTTTACGGGTTTGGATGTGTAATTATGTACATCTACTTATTATCTATCTCTGAACTCACGAGTAGAAGACACAAAACTTGTAAATCTAATAAACCAGATTGGAATGAGGGAGTTGCTCTTTTCCCCAATCACATATCAAATCCACAAGCGGTGCAAGGGTTTTTCCAAGAGCTGTTAGGGAATATTCGCAATCAGACGCTCATTTGTGTGACAGCAATTTTGCCAGAGAAGCAGACATCAACATCGGTATTGGGAGATCGATCGCGCAAATTATAACGACCTGCATAGGTGACGCGATCTCCATCAACTTTAAACCCTAGTGGCAATGGTTGACTAGATTTTTCACAAAATACAATCTCAGGAATACCGTTAATTTCATCAATATCTAAATGCGGTAAATTCACATTCCAATAGGATTGTGGCGGAAGTTTAATTTCTAAAAGCTGCTTAATTACTCTAGCGGTAGTGTGAGCCGCCCAATTCCAATCAAATTCTCTCCTGCGATCGCGGTAATGGGAAATTGAGATCGCAGGGATATTATGAAAAGCTGCCTCGCGCACCGCCGCTACTGTCCCCGACATATAGACATCTACACCCATATTGCCGCCATGATTAATACCCGACAGTACCAATTTCACATCGCTATACAAATGCGCGATCGCTACTCTTACGCAGTCCGCAGGGGAACCATCGATCGCATAGGTATGATCATCGCGTTTACTAATAGCGATCGGGGCATGGGTTGTTACTTGATGTCCGCATCCCGAATATTCCCGTGAAGGGGCAGCGATCGCCCCCTTAACTCCAAATACTATTTCTGTCGCCTGCTGCAAAGACCGAATCCCCTCCGCATCGATACCATCGTCATTCGTCAAGATAATTGTCATAGATTCGACTTTTGAGGGAAAACAAACTTTTAAAAGCCTTGCAAAGCAAGGCTTTTAAAAGTTTATAGCTTTTTAAGCTGCTTGCTCTTCTAGTTGATCTTTGTGTAGCCAAATTACAGGCGTTGGCACTTTGCCAAATTTAATTTGGACGTAATCACCACGAAATTCCAACACTTCACCCCATGTCTCAAAGATATAAGATGACCAACGTGGATCATTTGCCGTTGCTTCAGGGCTATTTTCTAGCTTCTCGCGAATTGCGCGAACGAGTGTACCTTTCTTCAGTGCCATAGTGTTTAATGCAACAAATTATTAAGGATTTAAAACTGCTAGTAAGTATTGTATAGCAGAAACCCTAGACATTTGATGCTGAGAAATACCAGCCCAATAATGTTTTTTGTTACGATGGTTGTACGAATTGGGGACAATTGCCATGTGTATCTGCATTAACTGCACCTATGTTGATCGCTGCATCACCTACCACTCTGTCGAAGCATTGCATCTACAAACGCATCTAACTGATAATCCAGACTTTGAAGCAAATTCACCAACGGTAAATGTAAATATTAGAACTGGGTCTGAAGACATCCAGATGGAATGGGATGTCGTTGGCTGTGAGAGTTTTTCGCCAGAAATGGGGAAATGGGTTAAATTGCGCCCTGGAGAACTAGTTCCTACTTAGCGGCTAATAACTTAGTGTTGCGAGGCTTCGCCTCACAACACTAAGGGTTCTACGATTTAATAAGGAACCAAATGTTTTATGGCGCGGCGAAGCCGCGCCATAAAACATTTGGTTCCTTATTTTATTGCAAGTCCCTAAGTATTCACTGGGAAGGCAATATACCAAGTAAATTTCTAAAAAAATAGAGATAATGCAAAGAGTTATGTTTATTTTTTAGAAATGAAAAGTTTAAGCCGCAGTAATGGATAAAGCCAATGCGTTGTAGTATTACAAAGCGATTGATAACGCACTAGCTACACATGGGGATTTATGAAAAAAATTGGCAAGTTGTTCTTTTTGATTGCTTTGTCAGGGGTGGCTTTTAGTGCTTTCTTTAGTGTTTTTTTCATGAGCAGCGACCAGAATTCTCAAACTAGCGTTATTGCCAAATCAAAACCATCTGAGCGTCAAAATCCACTTTCTCCAAATATTTCTCCAGAAAAATTAGAATTTCAGAAATTGATGCAGTCATTGGATGAGAATCAGATATCTAAACTGCCGATAGACAAAGTTCTGAAAATAGTTTCTGCTAAGTTCCTTGGCGCAACCTATCGCGAAGGTTTACTAGACCAAGGCGAAACTGAAAAATTATTTGTATCACTCACAGAATTTGACTGTGTAATATTTGTAGAGACAGTTCTTGCCCTCTCGCGTAATTTGCTCTCCCCAACTCCAAACTATGAGAACTTTGTCCAAAATGTGCAAGAAGTTCGATATGCGAATGGCAAGCTAGATGGCTATTGTAGTCGTTTGCATTATTTCTCTGAATGGATACGCGATAACCAAAAACGAAATATTGTGCGCGATCTCACTACTGAATTAGGTGGAATTCCACTTGATAAGACGCTAAATTTTATGAGTAGTAATTGGCGCAAATACTCACGGCTGAAGAGTAATGAAAATAATTATAAATGTGTTTTAGCTATGGAACAAAAAATAGAAATGGAAATGCAATCTGACCAATTACGATATATTCCATCCACTAAAATTCGCGCGATCTATCCTCTCCTAAAAGCTGGTGATATCATTGCTGTGACGACTGATATTAAAGGTCTAGATACTACACATACAGGCTTTGCCTATCCTACTTCCAATGGGATTGGGTTTATTCATGCCTCACCATCAGGAAAGGTAAAAATCTCTCCCGATCTCCAACGCTATGTTGAACATGTAGATCATGCGATCGGAATTATGGTTGCTCGTCCAGTTTCATAAAATAAAA
>CAIJEA010000129.1 GCA_903819605.1 uncultured cyanobacterium
CAATTGACAGTGTTCTAAAATTGCTATTACAAAAGAGAAAGTTTTTACTCTATGAAGATTTTCTCTTTTGTGAGACCTTCACTTGTTAGAATGTACCCTCTTACGGAAATCTCAAGATTTTTTCCTTATCCTTTGACCAGACCCCGATTTTATTAGTGATAGCTTCTTGGTATTACCCTGCCAGTCCAGACAGTAACTTCAGCAATAGTGCTTCCATTGAGATCGAGATCGATTTTAGCGACAAGAACTTACCCTTTACTCAAAGCAAGCTTTTGTAGCTTATTCAGTGCTTTTGATGCAAAATCTTGTGCTTTTTCTGGAGCATCATTTTTCTAGAGAAGCGCTTTAACTGGTTGTCTGGAGGTAAATAAAAAGTATGTTAAGGTTGCCAATTACAAACTGGGCAAGTCCAATTAGTACGATTTCTAAGTTGATTGTAAATATGACTGCATTGAGGACACTTTCCTGAAAAGATTGGGTGCGTATTGAAAATTCCCCATTGCTCATCACTGGTAAGTCGAGGAGTAAATTCTGTTTCATACTTCAGTCGAAAATCCAGACAATCAACTCCAAGAACACCTTGAGGATGGATAGGGCAACCATTACGATAAATTTGACAAGTTGAGCATTGAGGTAAATTCATGCTAGTTTTGAGCATTCGCTTAGCTCAGAGTGAAGTTTGGATAGAAATTGGAGGATCGCTGCGTTAAATGATTCTGGAGCGACTAAAAAAGCCCAATGGTTGCCATCAACTTTGCAGATTTGGAGATTTGAGCAGTGTGTTTTATAGGGTTTAAGTTGCCATTCGGCTTGGTTTAGTCCTTGCTTTGGTTGGACAAAAAGAGTTGGCACAGAGATAGTTGTAGTTAAGCCGTCGATTCCTAAAATTGCCTCAAAAATTAGATTGCGTGCATGGACAGGAAACTTACTGCGCCAAGAACCATCGGGCTGTTCGGAGAGCGATGCACGAAATACAGTTTCCTGTAATGGTGTCCAATCACGATATTGCTTGAGGGTTCGAGCAACTTGTTCAGCTTCGGCGTAGGTAGGGAAAGTGCCAACAAGTTTAAGGAAAGGCAAGACACGATAGAAGAGAGGAAAAGTAAGTCTTACCCACCAAGGGAAACGTCCCATAAAAAAGGGATCGACAAAAATCAAACTGCGAAAACGTTGTGGTGATTTCTGTGCCCAAAGCGAAACAGTTTTGGCACTCCATGAATGAGCAATAATATGAGCGCTCGGCCATCCCAGAGAGAGCATTAAACCTTCTAAGTCATCAATAATGCTCTCAAATGAATAATCATCGGCAGGTTTGGTACTTTCCCCATGACCGCGTAGATCGGGAGCGACAACACAATAACGATTGCTTTGGGATGCAAGAAACTGCCCAAAATGCGACCAAACTAAACCACAGTCTGTCATGCCATGTAAACATAGGACAGGCTCTTTTCCCTGTCCCCAAGATAGATACGACAATTGTAAATTGGGCAATTCAATAGTATAGCGATCGGGCATAAGTAATCATAAATGATGGAATAGACTATTGGCTGAAAAACTGTCCAGTTCTGATTATGGTCATAGCATAATTTTGAAGGTTGTCATAAAACTGATGTGGCACAAGCAATTATTCTTAGGTCGAAAAGTTTGTCAAAAGTCCTTGGCAGGATTTTTATGATGGTTAATCAAAGTAGACAAAAAAGTAATGGAGTAGAAACACATTTTCAGATTTGCCAACTAGTCGAGAGAAAGCCATCAGTTATTGATGGAAGTCAATCTAAATTTATGGCTAGCAAATGGCGGAGCAGGGCTATGTAAAACTGCTGAGGCTCTGGCTTATCGGAATCTGAGTCTAACTTGATGAATTGTAGAAAAACATTGATGAGATTTGTCAGATTCTGACAGTTAACTTGATTAGGAGAAGCATGACTTCGAGTATAATGCCACAAGATGAAGACGACGATTTAAATGAATCGTATCACTATGCAGTCGATCGCCAAAACTGCAAGGAGATGGAAAAAAGACAAGGCTGGCGATTACAACGTGTGGAAGAAAGCAAAGATCCTATATTAAAGGCTAAATGCGTGTTTGCAGGGCAAACTGAATTTCCAGATCGCTTTAAGGAAAATGAGGAAAAAGATGCGTAAATATATAATTTTCATGGCTGAAGACGGACAACCAAACTGGGAAGAGCGCAAACTCCAACATACAGGAGGATGCACCGATATTTTAACCGAATACTATGACTCCAGTGATTCTCCAATCGCGATTGGATATCGCCCAACCGAATATAAGCAAGAGCCTGAATTTGTAGATCCACAATTTTCTGGAGCAACAACCCATCAGCGCAAAGGTGAATGGGAAGTGCAGAGGATTGAAAGTTATGTTCCAGATTTGCCTCTAGGCACTAACTTCAATGAGATAGTTATTTGCTATTGCATCTACAACCCGATTGAGTCCCCTTGGACTCTGCAAAGCAAACCAGCAATTTCTATAGAATCATTTGGCGGAGATCGCGAAGCACTCGATCGCTATACAGAATCACAGAAGCATCTAACTACAGCTTAAGTAAAATCATAAGGAATAGATGCGGCGCATCTATTCCTTATAGGCTTTTCAAAATTCCTTAGCAGGATTTTTATGACCATAAACTAAGGAGAAAGTTAAAGCAA
>CAIJEA010000130.1 GCA_903819605.1 uncultured cyanobacterium
ATTCCGACCCCACCAGTCAACATCTCTGCGGCAACGATCGCTAACCAAGATAGACCAACGGCAATCCGTAATCCTGTGAAAATATAGGGGGCTGCGGAAGGCATAAGAATGGTGATGAAATAGTCAAACTTGCTCAAACGTAGGACACGGGAAACATTGCGATAGTCTTGAGGAACTTGCTGTACACCAACCGCTGTATTCATCAAAATTGGCCAAATAGAGGTGACGAAAATAACGAATAAGGCAGCCGCTTCCGTAACATCGAGACCGACGGACTTGAGAGATTCGTTCACGCCTTGGAATGCTGACATGGCGATCGGTAGCCACGCAAGCGGAGGAATAGTCCGCAATACTTGGAAGATCGGATCGAAAGCTCGATAGAGAAATGCATTCGTACCGATCGCAATCCCAAAAGAAATGCCAACTATTGCGGCGGCTGTGTATCCTATGGCGACACGACGAAGGCTGACCATCGTTTTTACGCCTAAGCCTTTATCGATGGTGAGTTTTTCCTTCAGTTCCTTACGGGCAGGACTGTCAACTTTATCTTTGGTACTGACATCAAAGGCATCGCGATCGAAGAATGGATTCCAGATATATTCTTGAGTTTCTTGCCAGACCTTGCTAGGTGGTGGTAAAGGCGGCGTTTTGCCTGAGCAAAGGATTTGCCATATACCTAAAAGGAATACTAGCGCAATTACAGGTGGAATTATGAACCGTGCCTGTTGTTGGAACCATTCACCAATTTTATTAGTAGTAAATTTGGAACTTAAGCTTCCTGTCGCCATTTTCTAGATCTCCTAATTATTTACGAATATGATGACAAGGGGCTTAAGCCCCTTGCTCTGTAAAACCCAAGCATTAGTTATGCTTTCTTGATCTTGAGTCCTTTGAGATATTCGCTAGGATTTTCAGGGTCGAACTTGACTCCATCAAAGAAAGTCTCTACACCGCGAGATGTACTCTTAGGAATTGCAGCTTCTTGTCCGATCGCTTTAGCAGCTTCTTTCCATAGATCTTCTCGATTGACTTTGTCAACCAACTTCTTTGCATCAGTGTCAGCATTGAAGTAGCCCCAACGCATATCTTCAGTTATAAACCAAAGATCGTGGCTCTTGAATGGATAGGAAGCACTGTCTTTCCAGAATTTCATCGAAAGATCGGGATTGTCTAATGTTCTACCATCGCCGTAGTCAACCTTGCCCTGCTGTCTGCCCAAAATTTCAGCAGCAGGAACTTTAAGCCACTTGTCAGCACCGACAATTTTACACATCTCTGCTTTATTCTCAGGCTTTTCGCACCACATCTGAGCTTCTAGCACTGCCATTAGTAGAGCTTTAGCAGCTTTGGGGTTCTTGTCAACCCAGTCAGCACGAAGTGAAAAAGCTTTTTCGGGGTGATCTTTCCAAATCTCACCAGTAATAAGGGCACTATAGCCAGAATTCTGTGCAACTAGACGGGCATTCCAAGGTTCCCCAACACAGAAGGCTTGCATATTACCTGCTTTCATGTTGGCAACCATTTGCGGTGGTGGAACAACAATTGTGTTTACATCATTGTTAGGATCGACTCCATTCGCTGCAAGCCAGTAGCGCATCCAGAGATCGTGTGTTCCTCCAGGGAAAGTCACTGCACATTTGACATCCTTGCCGCCAGCCTTGATTTTGGCAAAACTTTCCTTTAGAGCATCGCTCTTAAGGGCAACTTTTAGATCTTTAAATTCATTCGCGATCGAAATTCCTTGCCCATTGGTGTTCAGTCTTGCCAAAATATACATCGGAACTTTCTTGCCATTGGTGATTTTCCCTTCACTGAGCAAGTAAGGAATAGGTGACAAGATATGAGCACCATCAATGCCGCCTGCATCAGAGCCAAGAGCAATGTTGTCACGGGTAGTTCCCCAAGATGCTTGCTTTAGGACTTCAACATCCTTCATTCCATATTTCTCAAATAGCCCTTTCTCTTTCGCAATAATTAGAGGCGAAGCATCGGTCAGAGCGATAAAGCCCAGTTTCGCTTTCGTCACTTCAGGCGTATCAGCAGCGCTTACATTCATTGCAGGAGATGAAGGGCTAGCCGAGCTTGTAGCATCAGTTTTAGTTGTTTCACCGCCACCAGTACAAGCATTTAAGGCGATCGCGCTAACGGTAGAAAGCCCTGCGGTGGTCAAAAATTTGCGTCGAGAGAATGTGCTCATTTGTATCCTTAATGTCCTTAATTACTGATTTAGAGATTGTAAGAGCGGCATTTTGTACCGACCATACTGCGTAGTTAGAATTGAAATTGTGTGAGGAATTACTGTGAACTAGCTAACTGAAGCGAGTTCCGCAGCATTGTTGGCGATCGCCTGTGGTTTTGGTATTGCTCCAAAGTGTTGGACTAGCAGCTTACCAATGACTTCGCGCAGATCCTCGCAAGGTACTTTTTCCATCACACATGTACCAAGATGAGCATCTTTGCCAACAGTGCCGCCCATATAAATGTCAACACCATCGACGACTTTGCCATTCTTGCGAGCTTTGCAACCTGTGAAGCCAATATCGGCAACCTGTGGTTGGGCGCAAGAATTAGGACAACCACTCCAATGGATGCGGACAACTTTTGGAAGATCGTAATCTTCTGCAAGTTGCTTGGTAAGAGCAAGGGAGCGGTTTTTGGTTTCGACGATCGCCACAGGACAGAACTGGTTGCCAGTGCAGGAAACTAGCCCACGCATGAGGTTGTCAGGCTCAGCAGGAAACTTCTGAAGTAGAGGTTCTTGTAAAAGTGCTGATACCTGCTGGTCACTCACGTGGGTAATGAGCAGATTTTGCTCAACTGTGAGACGCATATCGCCGTTACCGTAGGTTTCAGCGAGACGTGCAAATTCATACATATCGGGGGCATACATCCGACCGACAGGAATTTGCAGCCCGACATAATTTAATCCTGCTTGCTTTTGTGGATGAACACCAATATGGTCACGCTTTTCCCATTCAATTTCATCTTTGAGCGCTGCTGGTTCAAGTGATTTACCCATCTGTTTCTCAACCTCGGAGCGGAATTTCTCAATTCCCCATTCATCGATTAAAAACATCAGACGAGATTTTTGGCGGCTATCGCGTAATCCACGATCGCGAAAAACGATTAGTAAAGCTTCACAGAGAGTAACCACATCTTCGGGGGATACCCATACATTGAGAGGAATAGCGGCAGCAATCCGCTTCGCCGAGAAGAATCCGCCTACTAAAACATTAAACCCAAAAGTTTCTTTAGTATCTTCTTTATAAGCAGGAACAAAGGCTAGGTCATTGATTTCTGCGTGGGTTGAGTTGTCACGGCAACCAGCGATCGCAATATTGAATTTACGAGGCAAATTGGTAAATGCAGGATTTCCTTCTCCATTATTAGTAAGCAGATTTTGAACTTGAATTGCTAGTTCACGGGTGTCATAAAGCTCATTTGCATCAATGCCTGCCACTGGAGAACCAGTAATGTTGCGAATGTTATCCATCGCTGACTGCACACTAGTCAGTCCAACCGATCGAAACTTAGCGAACATTTCAGGAATATCTTCAATGAGAATGCCGCGCATTTGGATGTTTTGGCGAGTGGTAATATCGGCAACACCATGTTCACCGCATTTCTCGACTATAGAAGCAAGTACGCGCATCTGAGCACTGTTTAGCAATCCATTCGGAATTCGCATTCGCACCATGAACCTTCCAGGAGTACTTTTGCGAAAGAATACTCCTAACCATTTCAAACGATGTTGGAGGTCATCATCATCGATCGCTTCCCAACCAATTTGGGCAAAGCGATCGATTTCGGCTTTGATCGCAAGACCGTCTTTTGCGGCTTTCAGGTCTTCAATTTTATTTGCCATGTTATTTATCCTTGGCTCATGCGAATGAACTCTAGATTTAATGATTGCCCAACCAGCAAAATCCCAAAATTTCTAGTTCTCAAACGCGATTTCAACTTTATTAGATTGGGTTTACACTACTTAACGTTCCGATCCCAATTCGTATAGGACAATACATATTATTAATATTTATTTAATAATTGCAATATTTCAATGCAATAGTTGCATACTATTTTTTTCATCGTAAAACTGACTTTTGTAATAAAAACTTCTGTTGAGGATGACTGATTGCTTAATGTCTAAAGTGTAAAAGCGAGTGAGTAACCGATCTCGTTCTCCAGTTCTGCTTTTACGCTTTTATGTCTTAATAGATACTTGGCTATCATCTCTATCTATAAGTTACGTTTCAGAATGATCGATCGCTTGCAGAAAATTCTATCTAGACATGGAATTGCTTCGAGGAGAGAAGCAGAACAGATAATTTTGTCTGGGCGAGTTTGGGTAAATGGTAAAAAAATCACTGAATTAGGAACGAAAGCCAATCCTGACTGCGATCGCATTGAAGTTGATGGCAAATTGTTGCAAGCTCATGCTCCAGAATTTGTTTACTTGCTATTGAATAAACCAACTGGCGTAGTCTGCACCTGCGATGATCCCCAACAGAGAAAGACAGTGCTGGATATTTTGCCATCACAATATCAACATGTTTATCCTGTTGGTCGGCTTGACTATAACAGCAGTGGTGCGTTGATCTTGACCAACGATGGAGATTTTGCCAATTACTTGATGCATCCTCGTCATCATGTAGCCAAAACCTACGAGGTCTGGGTCAAGGATATTCCCAATAGTCAAACTCTTAAACAATGGCAAGAGGGAATTGTGCTAGATGGTAAACGTACTCTTCCAGCGACCGTAAATATTTTGCAAGTTGAACGTACCAGCAATCACAATTTGCATCAGACACCGAAAACTCAATTACGAATTATTTTAGAAGAAGGTCGTAATCGCCAAATTCGACGGGTAGCTGAACAATTGGGGCATCCAGTTCTTGCATTGCATCGAGTTGCGATCGCTTCTATTTCACTTACTTCACTTAAATTAGGAGCATATCGGTCACTAACCGATTATGAAATCAAGAAATTATGTCCAATACGATCTTGATTTGCTTTCAAAACTTTGCAAAATGTTATATTGATTTAGTAATGAGTAGTTTACATATCTAAAACTACTTAATACACCGATAGTAATGCTGTAAATAGAACTTGTGGTTGTCCAAGTTCGTCTAAAAGCCAGCTTCATTAAGTCAGTCAGTCCAATATCTTCCTACATGTCTGTGAGTATTGTGAACATTACAACCTCGAAGCAAGCAGAGAAATTAGCAGAAATCGGAGCGCAATTTAAGCGAATTCGACAAGACAAGGAGCTATCAATTCCTCATCTAACTGCAACTACATTAATTTCTGAACGCTATCTGCGCGCCATCGAAGATGGCGAAATAGACTCTCTCCCAGAGCCAGTTTATGTGCGTGGATTTATTCGTAAGTATGGTACTGCCTTGGGGGCTGGAGATCTTTCAGAAGATTTTCCTTTAAATCCTGTTTTGCCAGAACAAAAATGGGCTGGAAGTGCGGCGGCTGAATTGCGACCTCTACATCTATATGCACTATATGTTGGTGTCATTGCTGGTGCGGTTAGCCTGTTAGCTACTTTTTTGAATTCGCCTGATGCTAGCAAGATTAACGATAGTCAAACAAATTTTGGCAATGCTGCTCAAATAAGTCCCCCAAACGTTAGCAAGCCTGTCGAATTGGCCAATGTTTTGTTGCCTAAAATTGGCGGACTAGAAGTTTTAAGGCAGAACATTACCGATCCATCGGCAATGGCGACACCCAATAATATTGCTAGCGTTGCTTCTCTAACGCCAACCAAGATAAACGAGCCTACTTCTAAGATCGCTCCAAGTAAATTTCAATCAGATACGTCCTTTGGTGACGTGAGTGCTAGCTTAAACAATGCTCTTAATGTTTGGACAAATAGTTCTAGCTTACTTAACAGTTCTCCTCAAAATAGTGCAGAGATTCTTCCTAATGGTAAGTTTGAGTTTGTTGGTAACAAAACTGTCAACATTGGCATTGTGATGAAGGGGCAATCTTGGCTGCGGGTTATTGTGGATGGCCGCACTGAGTTTGAAGGGGTTCTGGATGAGGGTAAAAAATTATCTTGGTCAGGCGATCGCCAAATTTCAATCCGTGTAGGTAATGCCTCTGCTGTAGCGCTTAGTTACAACAATCAACAAATTAAGGTTCTTGGCAAAGAAGGGGAAGTTGCGGAAAGACTTTTTGGCGTTAATCAACCGAATACTCCTGAAGCTAACGATTCAGGGCTGCGTGGATTTGTTGAGTTTATGTCCAATAGTGAAACTCCTTAACTAGATAAAGAGAGTTGTAGTGTTTTGCGCCACAACTCTCTTTTTGGGTTTTATGTCAAAGTTATGCTCTAAGTAAATACTCCCTTCCCAGTGAATAATTCGCCGCGCACGTCTAATTATTCACTGGGAAGGGAGTATGCTGTTGACACTACTTTCCTGCATCTTGTTTTAGTTGCTTTCTAGCCCGCTTTTTTTTACTAACTCTTCTGGTGTGAGTTTTGCTAGGAACTCACGAAATGCCCTTCTTTCGGCTTCATCGGCGTCCTGATCTACAGGAATTGAGGCTTCTAAGATTACCTCCTCCATTACCCAGATCGGACATTTTGCACGCACCGCGATGGCGATCGCATCACTTGGACGCGCGTCCATTTCCTTTTTGATATCTCCCTGTGAGACTGTAATCACAGCGTAGAAAGTACTGTTTTTAAGAGCATGGACGACGATCCGCTCAACAGTTATACCCCAAGAGTCCAGAAAGTTAAGCATGAGATCGTGGGTCATTGGTCGCTCTAGAGGTCTGCCATCTAAAGCTCCACTTATAGCTCTCGCTTCAGCTTCACCGATCCAAATCGGTAATGCTCTCCGTTCTAAAGTATCTCGCAGTAGGACGATAGGATTACGGCTGACTGCATCAATTGCAATCCCAGCCACCTTCATTTCGATCATTGTTGCCAGCCTTCCTCAAGAAATGAGCGAAAGTACCTCTTATCAACTAAAACGCTTAATGTGATATTGATAATTAAAGACTATCAACATCTAAGCAGTAAGGGTTTTAGAACTTAAGAGGCTTTTGCACGCTATTATATCACCGTCGCGATGTGGAGTCTGGCTTCCAGTCTTGTTTTTGCTGGTGCTTTTCCTTTAGAACTCATAAAATAGAGACGGCGCTTTGCACCGTCTCTATTTCATGGGTTCTAAGTCTTGACCACTTAGCAATTGCTATACATACAAATCTTCAAAACATGAAATCAGACTTAAAAAATGTAACGATTATTGGATCTGGTGCGTGGGGATCGGCTCTCGCTAATTTAGTCAACAAAAATCAGCACCATGTCCAAATCTGGTCTCGCCAAAGTCAATATTCCCTAGCCGAAGCCGTCAGTAACAGTGATGCGATCATTTCAGCAGTTTCCATGAAAGGAGTAAGGTCGATCGCTGAACAATTAAAAATAGCCAAGCTTCTGCCCCATGCAATTTTAGTTAGTGCTACCAAAGGACTCGAACCAATTACTGGACAAACTCCATCACAAATTTGGCGATCGCTGATTCCTGAGCATCCACTCGTAGTTTTATCAGGTCCCAATCTCTCTAAAGAAATTATGGCGGGTAAACCTGCGGCGACAGTAGTTGCTAGTACAGATGAACTAGCTGCTCAATTTATTCAAAATATTTTTGCTTCAAGAAATTTTAGAGTCTATACAAATTCCGATCCAATTGGCGTGGAATTGGGTGGCACACTTAAAAATGTGATTGCGATCGCGGTTGGAGCCTGTGATGGCTTAAATCTTGGTACTAATGCGAAATCGGCATTAATTGCGAGATCTCTGATTGAAATTATTCGCGTCGGTGTTTATTTTGGAGCGCAGCCTGAAACTTTTTGGGGCTTGTCAGGACTGGGTGATTTGTTAGCAACTTGCAATAGTAATCTCAGCCGCAATTATCAAATTGGCTACGCGATCGCCCAAGGGAATAGTCTAGAAGAGGCAATCTCAAATGTTCACGGTACTGCCGAAGGTGTGAATACAGCTAACGTATTGATTGAAATAAGCGATCGGGAAAAAATTACTGTTCCAGTTTCCCGTTATGTTTATCGTTTACTCAAGGGAGAAATTACTTTGCAGCAGGCAGTCGAGGGATTAATGGAACGCGATTTAAAACCAGAAAACTAAAGTTATATCAGTAGCCAGTTATGTTAAGACATAAACCCCAGAAGAGAGTTGGGGGGGGGGGGGGGGG
>CAIJEA010000131.1 GCA_903819605.1 uncultured cyanobacterium
GCCCGATTCACGAGTAAGTGAAACTTTCCCTGTACGGGCAATTTCACGAATGCCAAACTTGTTTAACATCTTCAAAATAGCGACCATCTTCCCAGGATCACCCACTACTTCGATTGTTAAGAAATCATCAGCCACATCAACGATACGAGCGCGGAAAATCTGAGCTATTTCGATAATTTCCGATCGCACATTGGGAGCCGCATTTACTTTGACAAGCATCAACTCGCGTTCAACACAAGGAATATCAGTGAAATCGAGGATGGTAATCACGTTAATCAGTTTATGCAATTGCTTAGTGATTTGCTCAATCGTGTGATCGTCGCCAGAGACAACCATCGTGATGCGCGTAAATCCATCTTGTTCGGCAGTCCCGACCGCAAGGCTCTCGATATTAAAACCTCGGCGGGCGAACAAGCTAGCAATGCGGGTCAGCACGCCTGCCTCATCTTGGACGACAACGGAGAGAGTATGTTTCATGGTGACAAAGTCGGAAAATAAACAGCACAGTAGACTATATTAATGACTTTGGTTACCTTATTGCGATTATCAAGATACATATTGATAACGATTAAGGTGCTTTGCTTCCAAAACTAAAGAGGCAATTTGCGTCCCCTTTAGTCAATTTATTCCCACATCAAAAATATGACTGCTCAGTTTCATCATGTTCCCGTCCTTGCCGAGCCTACGATCGCAGGTTTAGAAATCATTTCAGGTGGCGTATATCTTGATTGCACGGTAGGGGGCGGTGGACATAGCTCGTTAATTTTGCAAGCGGCGGAAAATGTGAGCTTAGTGGGTATCGATCGCGATGAAATGGCGATCGCTGCTGCTAGGGAAAATCTGAAAAATTTTGCAGATCGAGTCACATTTTGGCGCGGTAATTTTTGTGAATATAAACCATCACCAGATTTACTGTTTGATGGCATCCTTGCCGATTTGGGTGTAAGTTCTACTCAGTTTGATGTGGCGGAGCGTGGCTTTAGTTTTCGAGAATCAGGCGATCTCGATATGCGAATGGATAATCGTCAAACTTTAACAGCAGCGGAGATTATCAATCACTATAAAGAAGTGGAACTCGCGGATATCTTTTTTAAACTTGGGGAAGAAAGGCTTTCGCGCAGAATTGCCCGTCAAATCGTCGAGAAGCGTCCTTTTAAAACTACTTTAGAACTGGCTAATGCGATTTCTGCTTGCGTTCCTTCCAGTTATCGTCATGGCAGAATCCATCCCGCCACAAGAACATTTCAAGCATTGCGAATCGCCGTTAATCATGAATTAGAGAGCCTTGAGAAATGGCTAGCCGTTGCTCCCAATTGGCTTAAAACGGGCGGAAAAATTGCGGTGATTACCTTCCATAGTCTCGAAGATCGCATAGTCAAACATACATTTCGTGAGGACAATCGCTTACAGGTTCTTACCAAAAAAGTAATTATTGCCACTGATGAGGAAATTCGCGCCAATCCGAGAGCGCGATCGGCGAAGCTACGGATTGCTCAAAGGGTTGAATAAATTTACGAGACTTTCAACCAATCAAAGATACACCTAGCGTTAATCTGTCATGTTTCTAAGCTTGCTAGTCATCGGGAAATTGCCAACACATAATCCGTTCGACACTTTTGGAGCCACATCGACATGCTTCGGCATGGGAGGCAACCCATTCATAATCACATTTGCGACAATGATGGAGGACGTTATTGATATTAGCTGCGGCAATGCGATCGCGACCTGCTTTGAGTTCTTCAGGTGTGAGGACAGATTCAGGATCATTTGGCTTGGTCATTATTTCCACAATATCTGTATTGGATAATTATTGAAAGATTGGTCGCAACCGACGATAGTTAAATTTTTGCTGATTGCCTGTGAAATTATCATTTGATCGAATGGATCGCGATGATGTAAGGGAAGATTTCTATAAATTTTCGTGTCGGCAAAGGTAATTGATAAAATCTCAATTTCTAAAGTGTCTAAAACTTCTAATAAATCATCAAATTGGTTTTGCAGTGTAAGTTGATTTTTACCAGTTTTGATTGCTATTTCCCAAAGGCTAATAATACTCAGAGATACTTTGTCGGCTGACATTTCGATCGCTTCTCTAGCTTTTTGGGTTAACTTTGAGTTACCTTCGATATACCAAATGAATGTATGCGTATCTAAAAGGATATCCATGCTTACATATACTCTGCAAACTCTTCCATTGGCGAGTCAAAATTATCGGACATGGTAATTTTGCCTTGCCAAATGCCAAATCCATCGCGCTTTTTAGTCTTTTTCTCTTCCAAAGCTTCTACGCTGTTGTTATTTTGCTTGACATAGTTACTTTTAAGAAACTCAATATAATGAAACACTTCTATTTGCAGAGAATGGGGCAGTTGCTTTAGGCTTTCTTCAATGTTTTGGAAGGTTGTTGTTTGTAGCACGATCGCTTCTCCTTGCTAGCTTTAACTAAAAATATCATAACTTTGTTGCTTAACGGTTGGTGAATCTCGCTAGGCTGATATCAGGTGAAGGGTTTGTTGATTTTGTAGATACTCTAAGACTAGTAATCTGAGATAGTCCAACATACAGATATATGATTGCATCTGTGGATAATGCGATCGCGCTTCACTGTAAAGTTGAACGATCAGGTGGTTGTTAAATACGCTGAGTTTTTGTAGCTCTGCGATCGCTTGGCGATCGTTTTTTAGACTTCCTGATGCAGCGATTTGGCTGGCGTAACCTCGAATACTTACTGTCAGTAATTCAATTTCTTCTAATGGGGTAAATTCTTCTTCAGAATTGGAGAGGTTTTGGGCAATTTGTTTGCGTTCTAGTTTGGTGTTTTGATAGTTTGCGGTTAGTTGCTCTAGGAGTTGAGCAATATAGTTTTGCTGAGATGCTAATTGATTTTGAGTTTGTGTCATTTGTTTATTCCTCGTTAGTTCCATAAGTGACTATTTTTTCAATGCCATATTGGTCTGGTCGAACGATTAGAAATTCTGTAGGTTCCTGCTTCCCATTCCTTGAGATAGTTGAGTAATTCAGCTATTTCGGTATCGGTATGTCCTTCAAGGATTTGGGCTAGGTATGGGTCTATGGGCGACTCATCTTGCATCTATTTTTGTGGTTTCGGGTATATGGTTATGTTCATTTGTTCGATCATGCATCCTTTGAATGAGTTCGTCTAATTCTATGGGGCTTTTATTGATAATTTGCTTGAGCCAAATGTTGAGGACGATTTGTATTTTTTGTCGTTCTGTAGGGCTTAAGTTTCTATAGAACCCATTTGATATCTTAAGATAAAGACAAAAAGGGTTGACAAATGGGATATACAAGTGATTTAAGCGACAAAGAATGGGAGATCATCGAACCTCTATTACCAAAGAGAAAGAAAACAAGACCACC
>CAIJEA010000132.1 GCA_903819605.1 uncultured cyanobacterium
CGCAACTCCCTTATGGGCTTTTTGCCTTTTTTTGAGGTTTGCCTTGCTATAGCTATAATGCTGCAACCCCAAAATTAATTGCATAATGACAATACCTGAAAGCATTGCATCGCACTGTCATTCTTGATAGCAAAGCGTTATAGTACAAAAGATTGTCATTATGCAGAATAATATGTCGGACAGAAAAAATAATTTCAACAATAACGCTCTCAGCGATGTTGAGAAATTTTTGCTTCTGCTTGCCGATCTCAAAATTATTGATGCTGATAAAGGAGAAACTCCTGAAAATCGCTTATCTTCCCCACAGCTAAATTCATCGCCGCCTGAAATTGAGGATATAAGTCAAGTTACTATGACATCGATCCCAGTTCGGGTAGACATTGACTCTCAGCGAAAAGAACTAAAAAGTAGATCGAGTCTAATAAACATCGAACAGAATGAAGCAAATGAGTTAATTATCGAATCTTTAGATATAAAGCGATCGCCTACTGTTTATCCTTTTCCTAGTCTTTTAGATGAGCTACCTTTTTTAAGGGATATCCAACCACTGCCACAAAATGGACTTAATGAAAGTGGTCATAAAGTGCAGGAAACTGAAGATTCCAATCTCTCCAATGATAAAGATTTTTTGCCAACGGAAAGAATAACAGATGAACTAGAAACGGTAAATCTCATCCAAAATCTACTATTAGGAAGTGATAAACCTGATAAGTCCTCTTCCCAAGCCAAACCGCAGTTAACCGTTGAGAGTGCTTCATTAGAAGATGATAGAGCCTTACATCTTTTGCAAGATATCCTAGTTGTCCCAGAAATAGAAGATTTGCGAAGTTTTAAAATTTCTGTCGAGCAGAAACTGGGAATAGTTGAAAGTCAGGTCAACAATCCTGCCCTGATGAACAAAATCAAGGATTTAGAAAATCTCGTTCAACATGCATCTCTCGATCTCAATAATTTTGGCTCAAAACTTTCAGCATTTGGCGATGATCAAGAGAATATCCCGACGGAGATTGCAGGTCTCAAAGAGCGGATCGCTCAATTAGAGCATCGACTTTATGAACCTGAAGAATTAGTCCAGCTTTTACTACCAATTATTGCTGAACTGCTCAGTCTTAAGGTAAATGAATCTAGAGAATCAATGTGTCAGGCAATTATGCCAATTATCGCCGAAGTGATTTTCGAGCGATCGCAACTAGATCGTATATCGATGAGCCATGCGATCGCCGATCTGTTACCAAATGCCATTAGCGAACAGATTCGTAACAGCCCTGAGCAAATTGCCAAAGCTCTAGGACCTGAAGTAGGAGCGGCAATTCGCGAACAAATTCGCCTCGATCGTGATGAGATCGTTGATGCACTTGCCCCAGAAATGGGTTCAGCCATCAAGCGTCAGATAGACCTTGAACGTGACTCAATGGTTGATGCGCTCTATCCTGTAATTGGAAATACGATCGCAAAATACTTTGCTGAAGCTATTCGTTCTATTAATGAAAAAGTCGAACAAACATTTAGTGTTGAGGGAGTACGCCGCAAAGTTCGCGCCAAAATGCAGGGTGTTTCTGAAGCAGAACTCATTCTCAAAGAATCAGCTCCCTTTGAAGTGCAAGCCATATTTTTGATACATAATCTTTCGGGATTAGTAATGATCGACATTCAAAAAAGCGATCTCGATTCCCTAACCGATCCCATTGATTCAGATATGTTGGCAGGGATGTTGACCGCTATTCGCAGCTTTGCAAATGAATGTATGTCGCGTACGTCAGATGATAATGCTGAAATTGATGCAATCAATTATAGTGGTTCCAAAATCTTATTAGAAGTAGCAGGATATTGTTATCTAGCTGTGATCGTTCGAGGGGAACCCGATCTTGCCTTTGTAACAAAAATTCGTGACGTATTTGGTCAAGTTGTGCAAGTTCATGGCGATCGCTTGAAAAAATTTGATGGCGATCCCAGCATTATTCCCGTCAAAGTTCAGAACGAACTTAAGACTTTGATGGAAGTAGAAAAGACCAAACCCCATACGAGATCTTCAAAAACGTTAGTAATTATGGGATTGGCTTTGCTAGCATTAATTTTTGTTCCTCTTGGAATTTATCAATATCAATCACAACGCGATCGCCAAATTGAAGCGAGAGTTTTAGATGCATTTGCCAATACCCCTGAACTTGCTGTCTATCGACTAAGCGTTGAGGCTAGTGGCGATCGCATCAAATTACTGGGTAAATTACCAAATCAAAATTTGCGCGATCGCGCCCTCCAAATCACTAATGAAGCAACAAAATCAGAAATAAAGATCGCAAACATTAGTAATAATATCTATGCTGTTAACGTACCGCCAGATCCAATTCTCGTGGCTAATGAGGTACAACGCCTGACTAAAGTAATCAACTATACTCAGGGAGTAAACATTAACAGTCAATTTAAAGATGGACAAGTAACGATTACAGGCAAAATTGAACAACCCAGTATGGTTCCTAAAATCACCCAAACATTTATTAAAATCTCTGGGGTTACATCCGTTACTAATGCCACCACTATTCTGATCCCAAAACTATCAACTCGCATTTATTTCCCCTTTGGCGTGACAACACTACAGCCTATAGACGGGGAAAAGCTGATAGAAATTCAAGCTTTTTTGGATATGTATCCAGACTTTAATATCAAGATTTTTACAAAAAGTGATAATGTGGGCGATCGCGCCATAAACTATCAACTAGGCATAAAGCGTTGCCAAGCAGTACGAGATTTCCTATTGCAGAGAGGGGTAAATGCGAATAGGTTACATATTTCTGGGATAATAGAGTCGTCCATTCAGCAACCCTCCGATCAACTGGCAAGGTGGGTAGAATTTGAGCCTACGCTAAAGTAAATGTCCGACATGATCTAATTAAATGCATTCTTCTCCGAAAGTAATTTCCCAAAAAATATGCCTAGTTGGTGATTTTGGGGTTGGTAAAACTAGCCTTATTCGTCAATTTGTTGATCGTCAATTTAGTGACAAGTATTTGTCAACAGTTGGTGTAAAAATTTCGCGAAAGCTTATATCTATCTCAAATCAAGTTACAGATCAGGCAAATATTTCCAAAGTAGAATTAACACAATTACAACTAATTGTTTGGGATATTGAAGGAAGTACACGCTTTAAAGGGATTGCTCCTAGCTATCTACAAGGAGCAAAAGGAGCGCTAATAGTTGGTGATACTACTAGAGAATCAAGTATGCAAAATCTCAAAGCTCATGTTCAACTATTTCAATCAATTAATCCAACATCGGATGTAGTCATTGCTTTAAATAAAGTTGATTTAATTGATAATAAAGAAAGAGATCGTTTGTTTGAATCTATCCCAGACGAATTGGCGAATTCTAAAATTTCTATACGAATAACATCAGCAAAAACAGGTGAAGGTGTAGATGAAATTTTTCAAACATTAGCTCGCCAAATGCTAATGCTAAAATAAGATTATCGTTACTTAATAAAAATGATTTCGATAAAAGTTTTGACGAAAATCCTATAAAAGAAAAAACAAAATCTGAATTCTTTCATCCTATTAACTGCTATGAAACAGTCAAAACTTCTCAAAAAACTTCTTACTGCTTCAGAGCGTTCGTTCATTGTAATTGATCGAAATTTTGAGATTATTGATTCATCCTATGGTGCGGAACGATTCTCCGAATGTCCTTATGAGTCATTGTTACACAAAGATATTCGTCATGTGTTTCCAGAAGCAATAGGATTAGAAGAAACATTTAATAATATTTGGTTGCATCAAATTACAAGTTTTGAGTTAAAAGGTATTTGCCGCACTTCCAATGAAGGAAAGTCATTGTACTTTGATTTTTACATCATCGGGACAAATGAATTAGAAGAAGCAGATAAAAATATTATTATCTGTATCGAAGATGTGACAGAAACGATAGTAATGTCGCAGGTATTGTTACAAAGAGCCAATGAATCTGAATTACTTGCAAATGCGCTAGCAAAATCTAATAAGTATATTGACAAAATTATTTCTGCAATGGCTGATGCCTTGATTGTGACTGATTATCAAGGCATAATTAAAACTATTAATCCTGCTACTGTCTATCTATTTGGTTACTCTGAGTCAGAACTAATTAACCGCTCTGTAACCATGATATTTAACAATCCTCAACAGCTTAATTTGATTCATCAAACGCATCTTGATTTTAAAGGTTTAGACGAGACAAATTCGGAAGGCGATCGCAGTTTTCAGAATATCGATATACTCTGTCAGTCTAAGACTAAAGAAGATATTTTAGTATCTTTCTCCTGCTCAACAATCTCCAATCACCAACTCGAATATGATATAGATTCAGCCTATAATTTTGTGTATGTTGGTCGTAATATTACGGAACTTAGACGTAAAGAGCAAGAATTATTGGCGGCAAAACAATTTGCTGAACAATCAGCTCAAGCTAAAAGTATTTTCTTAGCTAATATGAGCCATGAAATCCGTACTCCCATAAATGGGGTATTGGGAATGACGGAACTATTAATTGGTACAGATCTAGATGATCGCCAGCAAGACTTTGTCGAAAATATCCGTCTAAGCGGAAATCTATTACTAAGCTTGATTAATCGCATTCTAGATCTATCAAAATTAGAAGAAGGAAGATTAGAACTAGAAAGCCTATCTTTCCAGTTAGATGCCTGTATGGAAGAAACTCTGGAAATCTTTGCTCTACAAGCTCATAATAAAGGACTAGAACTAAATGTACTTTTTGAAGATGGTTTGCCAACTTTCTTATTGGGTGACACAGTAAGGTTACGGCAGATGATGATCAACTTAATTGGCAATGCGATTAAGTTTACTGACAAAGGTGAAGTGTTTGTTAATATCGAACGCGATCGCGAATTTGAAAGAACTCTTCCTACCTCTGTAAATAATATAGACAATCAGTCTGCACATAATGATTTGTTTCAATCACCAATCTATCTGAGATTTTCTATCACAGATACAGGTATTGGTATTGATAGAAAAGACCAAGATAAACTATTTAAACCTTTTTCTCAGGTTGATGCTTCAACAACGCGACGTTTTGGTGGAACCGGTTTAGGATTAGCCATTTGTCGTCAGTTAGCGGATCTGATGCAAGGCGAAATCGGCATACATAGTCCAGTAAAAAATGGTCTAGGTACTTGTTTTTGGTTTAGAATTCCTTTCTATCTTCAGTCTCAGGGCATATCACAGTCATTAAGTCATGATGTAGTTTTAAGTGAGAAATCGGTTTTAGTAATTGATGAAAATCAACATTCTCGTGATGCTATTCGTCATCATCTTAAGAATTTTGGTGCAGAAGTATATGAAGTAACTAATATTGCGGAAGCGATCGCACATTTAGATATAGGTAAAAATATTGATGTAGTGTTACTTGACTGGCGATTAGCAGGATTTAATGGATTTGAATTTATCAAGCAAATTCATAATAGATCTCAGTTCACAAACTTACCATTCATCGCAATGCTAACGGCTGACCGCCAAGGTAAAATTCAGAATGCTTTCGATCAGGGGTTTTGCGGCTATGTCACCAAGCCGATTAAGGGAAAGCGCTTATTGAAAGCAGTATCTTCTGCGATCGGAATAGAAATATCTTCTCCAATTAGTGAGGCTCCATCTAAAAGTTTGAATATCCCTAATTCCACAGAAAAGCCCAATGAGGGTGATAGCTTAGCTAAATTTAAAAAATTAAAAATCCTGTTAGCTGAAGATAACGTTGTCAATCAGAAAATTACGATGGCTTATTTATCCCAAATAGGTTGTCAGTCGGAATTAGCTGAAAATGGGGAAAAGGTGTTGCAGCTAATACAAACGAAATCCTACGATTTTATTTTGATGGATTGCCAGATGCCTCTACTAGATGGATATGACACCACAAAAGCTATCCGTCAACTTGAAGCAGCAAATCAATTCCCTAAACATATAGTCATAGTTGCGATGACTGCTAATGCTTTTAAAGAAGATCGCGATCGCTGCATAGAAAGTGGAATGGATGACTATCTAAGCAAGCCTATTCGCAAAAAACAACTTCAAGAAACCCTTGAACATTGGATGACAAAAATTTCGCCAAAGTCCTAAAACTCAAGACAAGGATTTTTACTGTTCAAAGCCCAAACAGAGGGGGCGCTTCGCGCCCCCTCTGTTTGGGCTTTATGTCCTCGCGAAGTGGTCGGCACAAGCTTCTAGTCGGTTTATTTGTGTTTAGACAAACTTAGTTTGGCAAAAGCCGCATGTCGTGAGACTTTTATGACAAAATTTATAAGCACAAGTCAAAAAAGTTTTCGTCTAGATAGCCATGCTCAAAGCTGGGATTGTCGGACTACCCAATGTGGGCAAGTCTACGTTATTTAATGCCCTAGTTGCCAACGCCAAAGCGGAAGCAGCTAACTTTCCCTTTTGTACAATCGAACCCAACATTGGCTCGGTATCCGTCCCTGACGATCGCCTAACTACCCTCGCTGAAGTTGGTAAGTCCGCGCAAACCGTACCTACTAGAGTCGAATTTGTCGATATTGCAGGACTAGTAAGAGGTGCAAGTAAAGGTGAAGGACTGGGAAATCAGTTTTTAGGAAATATTCGAGTCTGCGATGCGATCGTTCATGTCGTACGATGTTTTGAAAACGATGACATTATTCATGTTGAAGCATCGATCGATCCTGCTCGTGATATTGAGATCATCACTCTTGAACTAGCCCTATCAGATTTAGCCCAAGTGGATCGCCGCATTGAACGCACTCGTAAAGCTGCTCGTGCCGATGCTGATGCCAAAATCGAATTAGCTGCCCTCGAAAAAGTGCGCGAAACTCTTGATGCTGGTAAACCTGCTCGGTTAGCTAATCTCACTGATGAGGAAAAATCAGCAATTGCTGTATTGCAACTTCTCACACTCAAACCCACGATTTATGCGGCTAATGTATCTGAAGACGATCTAGCTACAGGTAATGCTTTTGTCGATCGGGTAAAGGCGATCGCTACTGCCGAAAATGCTGAAGTAACTATTGTCTCCGCACAAGTCGAAGCAGAGCTTCTCGAAATACCCGATGAAGATCGTCAAGACTTTCTGGAAACTCTTGGGGTCAAAGAAGGTGGCTTAAAATCTTTAATTAGGGCTACTTATCACCTCTTAGGACTACGCACATACTTCACAGTTGGACCAAAGGAGGCTCGTGCATGGACAATCAATGCAGGCATGAAAGCTCCACAAGCAGCAGGTGTAATTCACTCTGATTTTGAAAAAGCTTTTATTCGGGCTGAGACTGTTGCCTTTAAAGACCTTGTAGAATCTGGGTCAATGAGTGCAGCTCGCTCAAAGGGCTTGTTACGCAGTGAAGGTAAAGAATATGTCGTTCAAGAAGGTGATGTAATTTTATTCCTCACCAGCGCATAAACCAAGCTCTAGAGGTTAGGGTAGGCGGCGCGAAG
>CAIJEA010000133.1 GCA_903819605.1 uncultured cyanobacterium
AAAAACTGGTTCTTTATTTTGCTGAGCATTCCTTCGCAAAGCTAAGGGATGCCATAATCCCTCTCTTCAAGCCAGAGTAAAGACAAAACATTAATTCATTGCTACAAAGCTCCTTCTATTAGAGCGATAAATGTAACGAAATATTAAGCTATTGCCATCATAACAGTATAGCTCCTTGACAGCACAAGATTCTACATGTAAGTTAGATGCATACCTGGGTATTCACTGTTCTAAACCAATATGCAAGACAAGCAAAAGGTAACTTTTTATCTCCCCGAAGGGCTACATCAGCAGATTAAGATTCGTTCTGCTATTGATGGAGATTCAATGTCAGATATGGCTGAAAAAGCAATTAGCTTTTACCTATCACATCCTGATATTGTTGAGTCCTCAGGTATAGGGCACACTCATCAAACTTACAATTGTCCAAGCTGTTCTCAGACTGTTGTAATCCGTGATGGTGAGATGCTAGCAATCGGGGGTAATCGCACTCAATCTTTACCTGTGAACGTTAGTAAAGCTGACAATGCAGAAGAAGAATTAGTATCTATATAGTTAGTCTATTCGATTATTTTCCCAGATATTATCTTTCAGTAGACAAGGTGAGGATAGAGGTTCAAACCTCTGTATTAGTATATGCAAGAGCAACTTAGCATTTTAATTCAAGCCCAATATCCCTTGATCTACCTCAACACTCCAGAGGAAGAACGAGCAGAGCGGGCAATCGCTACTATCACTCAATTCAAGCCAGTACGTCGCATGTTCACATGGACGGTGACTCACGGAATTGTTGAATATGGTCAAACAACGGGGGCTGCCCAGCACAATACTGAGTCAGCGGAGGCTGCTTTAAAGTGGATTACTCGTGCCGATCAGAAAGACCCTGCAATTTATATTTTTAAAGACATACATCCTTTTCTAGATCATCCTGTTACTGTTCGCTGTTTACGTGACGCTGTTGCTAATTTCAAAGGTACTCAAAAAACAATTATTTTAATGTCCCCAATTCAGGTAATTCCTGTTGAGTTGGAGAAGGAAATAGTTGTACTTGATTTTCCTCTGCCAGATATAAAGGCGATCGAAGAAGTACTCGACCAGCAGCTTGGTCAGATCCGAACTAAAAAAGTATCTGCTGAGACAAGAGAAAAACTAGTTAGAGCAACTTTAGGGCTAACCCAAGATGAAGCTGAAAAAGTCTATCGTAAAGCTCAAGTTACCACTGGCAAGCTAACTGAGGAGGAAGTCGAGATCGTACTTTCGGAAAAGCAGCAACTAATCCGTCGCAATGGCATTTTAGAATATATAGAAGATGAAGAAGATTTAGAAGCTGTAGGGGGACTGGAAGAGCTAAAGCATTGGCTGCAACAGCGATCAAATGCTTTTAGTCAGAGAGCGAGAAATTATGGATTACCTCAGCCCAAGGGAATGTTAATTCTTGGCGTACCTGGTTGCGGTAAGTCTTTAATTGCTAAAACGACCGCACGTCTTTGGTCTCTTCCCCTAATTCGGCTTGATATGGGAAGAGTATATGATGGATCGACCGTCGGAAAGTCCGAGGCGAATTTACGAAATGCTCTAAAGGTTGCTGAATCAATTTCACCAATGATCTTGTTTATTGATGAGCTTGATAAGGCTTTTGCAGGTGGAGCAGGTTCAGCAGATTCCGATGGTGGTACATCATCACGCATATTTGGTACGTTCTTGACATGGATGCAGGAAAAGAAATCACCTGTATTTGTGATGGCAACTGCTAATCGCATCGAGAAGTTACCAGGAGAATTTCTGCGAAAAGGGCGTTTTGATGAGCTTTTCTTTGTTGATTTACCTAATGGCGAAGAACGTAGGGATATCTTCCAGATTCATCTCCGTAAGCGCCGTACAGAATTGGAAAGATTCGATTTGGAACAACTATCAAAAGTAAGCGATGGTTTTTCGGGGGCTGAAATTGAGCAAGCAATAGTTGCTGCCATGTATGAAGCTTTTGCCCAAGATCGGGAGTTTACACAGTTAGACATCATTTCGGCTGTGAAATCAACAACTCCTCTTTCACGCACTATGACTGAGCAGGTTGCTGCTTTGCGTGACTGGGCAAGAATGCGGGCAAGACCCGCAGCAACTTCAGTCGCTGAGTATCAGCGTATGGAGTTTTAAAAAGCTTATTCTGCTGTTTTTGCAGACAGCAGGACTAAGGCTAGATTCTAAAGATATCTTATTAAAAGATCTTTAGGCTAGCAGCTAACATAGGAGTAAGAACCACCAATACTCTTATGTTTAACTTCCGAGTTAACAATTGAGTCCACAACTTGAGTTCACAATTATTCACAGGAGCTAAACTATTATGTCTCATTTCAGCACACTTCGCACAAAAATTACTGATGCCGAAGTTCTCAAGTCGTCTTTGCGCGATCTGGGCATTAGTGTCAACACCGAGGCTGATGTTCGTGGCTATAACAGCCAACGCATCCGCGCTGATATTGTAGCAACTCTTGAAGGTGACTACGATCTCGGTTGGTCACGCAACGCTGATGGTTCTTTCGATCTAATTGCCGATCTCTGGGGTGTTGCCAAAAAGCACAATCAGACTGAGCTAATCAATTCGATCAACCAAAAGTATGCTGTGAACAAGGCTCTTACTGAAGTGAAGCGTCCTGGTCTAAGCAATGCCAATGTCAAGCTTGTCTTGCAGTAAGAGGCATAATCTTGCGAGTTAACTATGCAAATTAACAGGCTAGCTATCTTTGTCTAGCCTGTTTTTTAATTCATAAAATAAAGGAGCGCGAAGCGCTCCTTTATTTTTCAGAGCAAACTATATAATTTCCATAAACCGTGAGGGCTAAACAATGATTGTTGCAGTAAAACCTCAACAACAATGGCAGCAAGCAACTTGGGCTGATTATGTGGCGCTGCGAGATGATGATAGCGATCGCTACAAATTATTTTTTGATAATCAACACTTGTGGATAGAAATGGGCGCAGAAGGAATTAATCACGCTAAATTTGGCGATCTGTTTGCGATGATTTTGCTTATATGTGCAACAAAATTTCCCGATCTCAAATTAAATACGTTTGGGGGTTGCCAGATGGAAAAAAAGGGCAAGCGATCTGTAGCTCCTGATATTGTTTTGTATGTCGGAGAAGAGGCTCCAACTTGGCAAGCTGGACAATCACGTTTTATTGATTTGGAGCAGTGGAGAGCGCCTGATCTTGTTGGTGAAGTTTCTGATACGACTTTGGCGATCGATTTGGATGAAAAAAAGCGGATGTATGCCGAATTAGGAATAGCTGAATATTGGGTGATTGATGTCCGCGCTTATCGATTATTTGCGTTTCGATTAGAGGAGAGTAACGTTTATCAACAATGTGAGGTTTCTCAAGTCTTGCCAAATTTGGCGATCGCCTTGTTAGAACAGACTATAGAATTACTAGCCACAAAAACTAATACTGAAGCTGCAATCTGGTTTTCACAACAAATATAATATAAACTCAAGGTTCGAGTAGTGGGCTTTACCCATGCCTCAAATTTTAGGTTTTAAGGTAAAATAGTAATAAATAATTTGAGATCCTATCGCCCTAATGGATATTGCGATCGCCCTATTGCAGCACTACAGTTTTGATCTTGGTGGTTATACCATCAAAGATCTGACTCGCGCATGGGCAAATTTCAAATCTGAATGGGTACGCCAAGCTGTTATTGAATCACTATTTCAAGGAAGATATAAAGCAGTTTCGGTTAATCAAATTTTGCATCTATGGGAACGCAAGGGCGAACCAAATTGTCGCTATAACCGTGAATTTGAAAGATTGGTATGTGGCGATGTCGCTGTAGTTTGTGAAGATCGCATTTTTTATACACCTCCACGTACTGCTAATCGCGAATCTACTATTAAGGAAATTGCTCCATTTACAACCTCAGAGAACCCTACTTCGCAATTATCTTTTCCTCGTCGTTCCATGATTGGAGGCGTGAAAGTTCCTCAAGATTCTCAAAGCCAACAACCAACAGCTCAAAAATATCCTAGCCGAATAGTTACACCTTCTGGCACAACCCCACCTGCAAAATCTTATCCTAAACCACTCAAAACTGAATATTCTGAAGCCTATCGCTCTGCCTATGAAAACATGACTTTATTGACTGAGTCTTCAATATTTGTTGATAAGTTAAGATCGATGTGTAGCGATCGCCTAGTTTTGCCTGCCCCTGAAATTTTATCTGAAAAAGATAAAGTGGAAATTACTATTGAGTAAATATAACAATTCAATCTGATTAAAATTTTTGATAGTTCTAATTAGAGTTAGGATCGACAGCACTCTACGTTGTTAATCCTACAGCAATTAACAATCCAACGAACCACAAGAAAAAGTTTAAAAACATA
>CAIJEA010000134.1 GCA_903819605.1 uncultured cyanobacterium
CGATCTAACCGAACCCCACAAGATTGCTCAGTTAGGAGTCCAAGGCGCGATCGCAAAACCTTTTCATCCCACTAAGATTTCTTCTGAAATTTCTCGGATTCTCGGTTGGTAGATCTGCTCGAAACAAAAAAAATTGTGCTGTTAGGAGTCAAAGGCGCGATTGCAAAACCTTTTTATGCCATCACGCTTGCCTCTCAAATCTCTCAGATCCTTGGTTGGTAACTTGGCATATTAAGTTCGCATGAATTTTTTGACAACTCATTTCGGCTCCAGAGTAATCGCTATACTGGTGAATGATATATTTTATCAGCGCTGCTTGACATCGTGTTCCTATGGGCTATGAGCCACTACATCATAAATATCGCCCCCAAATCTTTGCTGATTTAGTCGGTCAAGAGGCGATCGCCCATACCCTATCAAATGCGCTGAATACTGGGCGGATCGCACCTGCCTACCTATTTACAGGCGCAAGAGGTACGGGTAAGACATCAAGTGCGCGGATCATGGCAAAGTCGCTCAACTGCCTAAGCTCAGACAGCCCCACCCCTCACCCCTGCGGCAAGTGTGAGCTATGCCATAGCATCGCCAATGGTAACGCCCTAGATATTACCGAAATCGACGCAGCAAGTAATACAGGCGTTGATAATATCCGCGAACTCATCGAACGCGCCCAATTTGCCCCAGTTAAGGCAAGATTTAAGGTTTACATTATTGATGAATGTTTGACTGGCGATACGGTAGTACAGACTGACACAGGTTTAATGCGTCTTGATGATCAAGATTTGTTAGGTAAGCAAGTACTTAGCTACAACGAATCTTTGTCAAAATGGGAATATAAAAAAGTTTTACGTTGGTTAGATCGAGGTGTGAAACCCACACTGGTTATTAAGACTAATCAGCGATCAATTCAATGTACAGGTAATCATTTAATTAGAACAGAATCAGGATGGACACAAGCAAGCAATATCAAAACTGGGATGAACATCTTGTCTCCTGTAGTTGCGGATGTGGAGAAAAGCTGGAAGTCCCTCAATTCTTACTTCAAAACGGTAGAGGATTACAAAGCATCTTGTCCTACTGGAAACGCCATCCTTACAAAAAGAATCACGGTATCTGGAAACGCCGTACAGAAAATTACCTTGCAACAGCAGGAAACATCTCAATCGAACTACTTGGACTTATTTACGGCACATTGTCGGGAGATGCTGCCATTACCTACCCAAACAAACACAGTCGATTTCCAAGAATTGCTTGGACTCACGGATATAAACAAAAAGAGTGGCTGGAATACAAAATCAGTAGATTGTCAGAATTACGCCCGAATTTCCATATTGCCAAAAATGGTGGCTATGGAGAGTTCTCAGTCTGTAGCAGTACCATGTGTCATCCCCAACTCAATACAGTATTTAACGTGGTTAAGCCCACAAAAATCGCCAAGAACATTTCTATGGAATGGCTTAGGCAAATTACTCCTGAAGGTTTGGCATGGTGGTATATGGATGATGGAGCGATTATGCGCACCCCAGAAGGAAGCCCAACAATTCACTTATCTACAGAAGGATATTCTTGGGAAGAAAATCAACTTATTGAATTTTGGTTACAGTCAATGGGATATGCAGCTAAAGTCCAGTCCTACGCAAGAGAAACTAAAACCTATAACTACATTTGCATGGGGGCAAATGCCAGTAGAAAATGGTTGTCAGATTTACAGCAATACTCTATCCCATCAATGGAATACAAGTTTGGAGAAGGTAGAATCTGTAACAGTCGTTGGTGAGGAGACAGTTTATGACATTGAAGTAGAAGATAATCATAACTTTGTCGCTAATGGTCTGTTAGTTCATAACTGCCACATGTTAAGTACAGCAGCATTTAATGCTTTGCTGAAAACCCTAGAAGAGCCACCCGATCGCGTTACTTTTATTCTTGCTACCACTGACCCGCAGCGTGTATTACCCACGATTATTTCCCGTTGTCAGCGCTTTGATTTTCGGCGAATTCCCCTTGATGCGATGGTCAAGCATTTAGGAAAAATTGCGGCAAATGAGAACATTAATATTCATATTGAAGCTCTCACGTTGGTTGCCCAAATCGCACAGGGAGGATTGCGCGATGCCGAATCTTTGCTCGATCAATTGAGCTTATTAGATGGAGAGATTACGGTCGAAGCGGTTTGGGATTTGGTTGGTTCCGTTCCTGAACAGGATTTGTTGTCGTTGATTGAAGCGATCGCTGCCGATCATTCTACACAATTAATTGATTATGTGCGGCGAATCATGGATCGGGGAAGGGAACCTTTGATTGTGCTGCAAAATTTGGCGAATGTGTATCGTGATTTATTAATCGCCAAAACCGCTAGCGATCGCAGTGATCTTGTTGCCATGACCAGTTCTGGTTGGGAAAGATTGATTCATTTAGCACAGAGTTTAGCGATCCCCAATATTTTGCTAGGTCAGCAACATTTGCGATCGGCAGAATTACAAATCCGTAATTCCACTCAGCCTCGCCTCTGGCTAGAAGTTACGCTCATGGGTTTACTGCCTTCAGCACAGGGTGCGATCGCGCAATCACAGGCTCCAAATCCATCTCAAACCCAACC
>CAIJEA010000135.1 GCA_903819605.1 uncultured cyanobacterium
CCCAAAATTCAAAACAATGGTTGATCGGGCTATAACTCCTTCAGTTACTGGAGGTGCACATTTACTTAACATAACGCAAAATAAGCAGCCGTAAATCTACGGTAAATCGGTAGACTTAGAGTAGATTTAATGTATAATGCCAAAAAAGTTACAACTTTCCTTGCAATAATGGTGTGGTGATGTCTCAGAGTAAAAACTATTTGAATATTGGCAAACTAAAAATACAGAGAATCTCTTGGACTAATCTAGCTGCTCTTGCGGCTGTTATTTTCTCAGTCACTTTAGTTGTAGTTAAAAATGTAGAAAGTGGTAATACGTCAAGTCAATTATTTAACGTATCTTACGACCCCACTAGAGAACTTTACGTTAGTTTAAATGAACAATTCATTGCCAAATATGAGAAAGAAACTGGCAAACATCTGAAGATTAAGCAGTCCCATGCGGGTTCTTCCTATCAAAGCCGATCGGTAATCGATGGAAGTGCACCTGCGGACGTGGTGACTTTAGGACTCTATACAGATGTTGACGCACTCCGCAAACAGAATCTCATTCCTGAAGCTTGGTCAAAACGACTACCCAACGATTCCCAACCCTATTCTTCCACGATCGTTTTTGTTGTCCGTAAGAGCAATCCCAAAAATATTCAAGATTGGCAAGATCTGATTCAACCTAATGTGGAAATTGTAACTCCCGATCCTAAAAGCTCTGGCAATGGCAAGCTAAGCGCATTATCAGCTTGGGGTTCAGTAATTAAGCGCGGCGGCAGCGAAACTGATGCACTTGCTTTTCTTAAGGCTTTTTATGAGCATACAACGGTTCTTGATGCTGGCGCACGCGCTTCAGCGATCAACTTCGCTGTCGAGAAAGTTGGTGATGTCCATTTGACTTGGGAGAACGAGGCGATTCGAGAAGTTGCCGAATCCAAGGGTGAATTGCAAATTGTTTATCCATCTGCCAGTATTCTCGCTCAGCCTTACGTGGCATGGGTTGATAAGTATACTGCACAGCATAAGAATGCTGCCGAAGCGGAAGCTTATTTAAAATTTCTATTTACGGATCAGGCGCAGGAAACGATCGCTAAGTTTGGCTATCGTCCGATTAATCAAGAAATTCTGAATAAATATAGTAGTCAGTTTGGTCAGATTGATCTATTCCCCATCACACTTATTGCTAAAGATTGGGACGATGCTAAACAGAAGTTTTTTGGTGATAACGGCATTATCGATCGTGTATATAAGCCAAAAGTTAAATAGAGAATATCAACAATTAAAAGAGAGGCAAAGCGTAGCTTGCTTAATGGAAATAAAATGAGTTATTTAAAACATTTAAACTACAACTTGGGCAAAGGTCGTGCGGACGTGATTGCCGCTTTGACTGTTGCGGCGATCGCTTTACCGCAGGGCATTGCTTATGCACTCATTGCAGGGGTAGATCCTCGTTTTGGACTGTATTCTGCAATTTTTGTTACGGCGATCGCCTCGATCTTTGGCTCATCTTCTCATTTGATTAATGGTCCAACGAGCGCCATTTCTCTTGTGGTATTTAGTACTTTGGGATTTTTTGAACCTGATGCTCGTCTTGATGCCTATGAGGGAATGTTTCTGCTAGGGATTATGGTCGGCAGTATTCAGATTTTGATTGCTGTGTTCAAATTGGGTGATTTGACGCGCTACATTTCTGAGTCGGTAATTTTGGGCTTCATGACAGGAGCCGCTGTGCTATTAGCGATCGGTCAAGTAGGGAATGCTCTCGGCATCCGTGAAAAAGGAACTGCCCACGATCAAGTTTTCTATCGTCTCTGGCTTACACTGACAGGAGGTAGTCCCAATTATCAGGCTTTGGGAATAACGATTGTCACGATTGTATTAGCTTTGGCTTTACGGCAAGTAGTGCGTAAGTACAGACTGCCCCAATTTGATATGTTATTTGTACTGATTTTTGTATCCGTTGGCGCTTATCTCTTAGGCTGGACTGTTCCTAATGGCGGCAAAACTTTGGTGGCGGTATCAGCTTCAGTACCTGCCAGCTTGCCTCTACCCCATATTCCTGAAATTAAATTTGCTTGGGTTGGTCAGCTTTCCCGTGGCGCTTTTGCGATCGCCTTCCTTGGTCTATTAGAAGCTTTAGCGATCGCCAAATCCATTGCTAATCAAACTGGACAAGTACTCGACTATAACCGTCAATGTCTCTCGGAAGGATTTGCTAATCTAGGCGGCGGGTTCCTCCAAAGTTTACCAGGATCGGGTTCCTTGAGCCGTTCCGCGATCAATTTCCAAGCAGGTGCAAAGACACGCTTTTCGGGTGCGATCACCGCAATATTTGTAGCCGTAGCAATTCTGACCCTAGCTCCTTTAACAAAATTTATTCCCAAGGCAGCCTTGGCGGGGTTACTGATTATTACAGCAGCTCGATTAATTGACCTAAAGCGGTTGCGCTATACCTTTAAAGCTTCACTATTTGATACTGGTCTGGTGCTGATTACCGTTTTTACAGCCATCTTTGTGGATATTGAATACTCAATTTTGACAGGAGTAGCCCTTTCCATTTTGCTATTTGTTCCCCGTGCAGCTAAACTCAAGGGAGCAGAGCTAGTCATTAATAATGAAGGAATCGTGCGTGAGAAGCTTTCTATCGATCCGCCCTGCACTTCCGTTCTTCTCTTTGACCTCGAAGGCGAAATTTTCTTTGGAGCTGCACCCGACTTAGATCGCTATCTTGAAGAACTGATCAATAGAGCCGTCGGTGCTGATATCCGTTTTATAGTTCTCCGCCTCAAGCGAGTTCGCAACTCCGATATTGTCTGCATCGAACGTATTGAACATTTTCTGCACCAAGCTCACAAACGTGGCATCACCGTGGTACTCGCAGGTGTCCGTCCTGAATTGGATCGAGCCTTTAGTCGGGCTGGCTTTAAAGAGTGGTTCCCTGAAAATCAGATTTTCATAGAGCAAGAGAATGACGATACGGATTCGGCAACCCTTAAAGCTGTACGATATGCCTATGAACTACTAGGCGATGCCTCTAAGAATTGCGAACATTGTGCCGCGATCGCAAGACAAGAAGATCGCAAAGCATCGCTTTATTATCTGGTTTGATATCAAATTAAATAGGAGTTCTCTATGAAATTAAAACAGTTTTTGCCATCATTATTTCGACCTACATTCCTAAAGTTTTTAACAATAGTTTTTCTAATATCAATTAGTTTAACTACCTCTTGGGACTTCGCTAATGCGATTCAAAAAGACACGTCCTTCAACAATCCTACATTGCAAAAAGTTATTGCCAGTTCTCATCGTTCCGCAACAAATTGCGCCCGCGATCGCGATCGCCATCCTCTTGAAACCCTAGAATTTTTTGGAGTAAGCCCTACTCAAACCGTAGTTGAGTTATGGCCAGGTAACGGTTGGTATACAGAAATTCTAGCTCCATTTCTGCGCGATCGCGGACAGTTAATCGTGACAAATTTTGATCCAAATAAAAGTAAGCCAGCTAAAGCTTTACAAGATAAGTTAGCGGCTAATTCGGCAATTTTTGGCAAGGTGAAAATTGCCACAATCGATCCACCTCAAAAATTAATTCTGGCTCCCAATAATTCCGTTGATGTAGTTCTTACATTCCGTAATATCCATAATTGGATTA
>CAIJEA010000136.1 GCA_903819605.1 uncultured cyanobacterium
CGAAGGCGGGGAAAACCCATACCTCGCTTGCTTAAAAAGCGCTATCAATAGCTATTTTAACGTTAGCTCATCTATACTTGGTACTTGGAGGCAAATATGGCTGATGTACAACAATTGCAACTACTAGCGGATAGCGTAGACACTTGGAATCAATGGAGAATCTCTCATCCAGATGTACCGATCGCTTTACAAAATGCCATGCTTAATGCTGCCAATTTGCGCTATGCCAACTTAAGTCACGCCAATCTAGAAAAATCTGATCTGTATCACGCGAATTTAATCGAGGCGAATTTGCAATATGTAAATTTAGTGAAGTCCACATTAAATGGGGCGATCGCTACAGGCTCACTCTGTTATGCCGATCTTCACGAAGCTAATCTATACAGTTCAATTTTTACCTTTGCAGACCTCAGCTACGCAAATTTGCAAGGTGCAACGGCGATCGCAGCTAACTTTAATAGTGCGAATCTGCAAGGGGCAAATTTAAGAAATATCAATGCCAGTCACGCAATTTTTTGGCAAGCAAATCTAAGGGATACTAATTTTTGTAATGCGATTTTGTGGGGGACAAAGTTATATTGTGCAGACTTAAGGCGATCGCAGATGCAAGATGCGGATCTGAGTGGTGCTGATTTAAGTGGAGCCGATCTACGGGATGCGGATCTAAGCGGTGCTGATTTGCGCGAGGCTAATTTGAGCAGAGCAAATTTGGAAGGTGCAAATCTTCACGGTATTCGGTGGGGTAAGGATGTGCGCGGGCGTGATACTAATTGGAATAATGTGATTGGTTTAATGTCCGCCCAAAATGTACCTGCTGCGCTCTTTTCATCAACACTTTAGACTACAACATTGAAAATGCTATCTTTGAGAACAACATACGTTTCTTGGAACTAATTTTTTAATGATCAGACATCTGGAAGAAAAAACTCTAGAACATGCATTCTATCAACTTGCCGATCGCCTGATCGATCGCCTTCATGATGGCGAACATCTAACTATTAATTTAGATAGTGAGCGTAGCCAATTCACTAGATTTAATAATGCTAAGGTTCGGCAATCAGGAGTTGTTGCTGATGGGAATGTGACAATTTCGCTGATTTTAAACCAACGTGAAGCTTTTGCAGAGTTTCCATTTACAGGCGTTCAAGAAATAGACATTATCTCTGCCATAGAAAATCTTGAGTATTTACGTCTAGAAGTCGCTCAAATTCCTGAAAATCCTTACCTAGTTCTGCCTGAAAATCAAGGTTCAAGTCGTGAAGTTTATCAAGGAGATTTGTTAGCACCAGAGGAGGCGATCGCTTCGATTCTCAATCCAGTAAATGGCATCGATTTTACTGGGTTCTATGCTTCAGGTTCAATTATCCGTGCCAACGCCAACTCCGCAGGTCAAAGACATTGGTTCGCTACGGATTCATTTTTTGTTGACTATTCGATGTTTGTCCAAACTAGTTCGGGGGAAAAAGCAGTCAAGGGTATTTATGCAGGCAAAGAATGGCAAGACTCGGCCTATAGGTTACAGATTGATCGGTCTAAACAACAGTTAATTGCGTTGCAAAGACCTAGTCAAACCGTTGAACGCGGACAATATCGAACTTATTTTGCGCCTGCGGCTGCGGCAGACCTATTAAGCTTTTTAGCTGGTAGCGTAGGAGAGTCGAGCTTACAACAGGGAAGCAGCGCTCTATTAAAACTAAAAAATCAAGAACGAAGGCTCTCTCCTTTACTATCCCTTAACGAAAATTTCACCTATGGGAATGTGCCTCGCTTTAACAGCTTAGGAGAAGTTGCCCCTGAGGATCTATCAGTTATTACCAATGGTGAGCTAATCAATACTCTAGTTAGTTCACGTAGTGCCAAAGAGTATGGCAAAGAGTCTAATGGCGCAAGTGGTAGTGAATCTATGCGATCGCCTGAAGTTGCAGCAGGAAATTTAGCTGAAAATGATATTCTCAAGCAATTAGATACAGGACTTTACCTATCAAATTTACACTATCTCAATTGGAGCGATCGCACAGGCGGCAGAATTACAGGAATGACTCGTTATGCTTGTTTCTGGGTTGAAAATGGCGAGTTTGTTGCTCCAATTACAAATCTTCGCTTTGATGACAGTCTCTATGACTTTTTTGGTGACAATCTCATCGCTTTCACTAATTTTCGTGAATTTATTGCGGATACTGGCACTTACGAAAAGCGATCGCTTGGAGGCATTCTTGCACCTGGGATGCTAGCAAAAGATTTCACATTTACTCTATAAAACCTATAGCAATTAACGAGTGCTCAAACCCAAACTAAGAAAAAATTTAAAAGCCTTGCGAAGCAAGACTTTTGAATTTTTTCTTGTGGTTCGTTTGATCGGTAATTGCTGTAGATCAATGTGGTCAGCAGTTTTTATTAAAAATTCATTACAGAGTTTGGAATAGATTACTCAAATTTTTACATTTAAAACGCGATGTGCAACTAAGAAACAGCAAAAAAAACTCACAGCCGAAAGTGTTAGAAAATAGGACTAACGCCATTAGCGGTGAGAATTATGTTTTCTATGGAATATTTTATCATTGCGGTATTTTGTAAGATCGATGAACTGCTCAAAGCAATAACTGTGAGCCAGAAGGTAAGAGCCAAAGGGTTTGCACCAGCTTTAAGTGACAGCGAAGTGATAACAATGGAAATCGTGGCTGAGTATCGAGGAATAGAAACCGACATAGGGATCTGGCGATATTTTCGAGAGCATTGGCAAGCATGGTTTCCTAAACTAAAAAGTCGCACCACCTTTGTTCGACAAGCCGCTAATCTGTTGCAGTACAAAGCGATACTCCAACAAAAGCTAGCTCAACAATTGGGTGCGCTAAACGACGATTTGCATTTGATTGATGGCGTTCCGATACCACTGTGTTACCTCTGTCGTGCATCCCGTTGTCGTAGCTTTGCCGATATTGCGGACTATGGTTACTGTGCGGCTAAGGACATGCATTACTATGGCTTTCATGGTCATGTTCTCATTAGTGGTAGCGGTGTAATTACGCAGTTTGCGCTTACTCCCGCTAATGGCAATGAACGGGAAGCTTTATGGGATTTAGTCTCCAACATTCATGGGTTCCTGATTGGGGACAAAGGCTATCTTAGTCAACCTCTCAAACAAGAATTACAGACCTTTGCTGTTGGTTTACAAACTGCTCTGCGCTCGAATATGCATGATTCCCGTCCTCGTTGGTGGGTGCGCTTGATTGTTAGGGTGCGTCGATTGATCGAGACTGTCATTGGTCAGTTAGTTGCTCGTTTTCATCTTGATAAGGTTTGGGCTAGGGATATCTGGCATCTTTCTAGTCGTCTTAATCGCAAAATTCTTGCTCATACTCTTTGTTTTTGGCTCAACCGCCATTCCCTTCATCCTTTACAGTTTGAAGACTTGGTTGTTTCCTAATTCTTAGTTGCACATCGCGTCAATTTAAACCAGAGACCATGCAATTGCTATTTCAAATGTAAAACGCTCATAATTGTGTCTTGCTCAATCAAGTTAATTTTATGACTCTTCAATAATTTGTAAGCGAATTGTTCTCCCTGAATGGTCATTACCAATCTGAACCGCGACATTTTGACTAGCTAACGAATCAAGAGAGTTGAGAAGATCTAGTAAATTTGGTGTGCTTGCACCAGCCTCCACATATAGCTGATCGGCAGAAGAAGAGACGCGCTTCCATGTGCTGTATAGTTTAGCGATCGCCTGTTCGAGTTGAGAGGCTTGACTGACTAAATCGGAAGCAAGTTTTAGACATCCAATTCGTAAAGCTTCTTCGAGAGCAAGATCGATATTCACGGAACGTTGCGCGATCGCTTGGACTTGATTGGTATTGGATAGATACTTAGTCAGCCTCTGGGCATCAGCAGTTACGAGCTTGATATTATCAAGATCTGTACCATCAGCGATCGCTTGTTTGATAGGCGTTTGATAGGCTTCTGGCAACTTATCGATTTCTCTAACCAGTGGTGCAACATAGCGCGTAGGAATCGTGTGTGCGGCAATCTTCTCTTTCAATTCATCAGGAAGATGATCGGAACTCATTGATGTCCACTCATCAGACAGTTGGCGAACTTCGCGACGAGTAATTTTTTCGCCATTTCTAGCCGCATCAACAATTAATTGCTGCACTTCAGGAGACGCTTGCGAAGTCTCTAAAAAAGCTCTTTTGCTAAATTGACGAATATCATCCGCATCTAATTGACCATCCGCCATAAGAGTGTCAGCACTATTAGCAAGTTGAATCCATGAATAGGCTTGAGATTTGCTAATTTCCCGTTCTTGCAACCATTTTAGAAATCCCGTACCGCGACCTTCCCCATTAGCTTTTTCGCGATCGCGTACAGTTCGCAAAATTCTGCCGCGCCAAATATCTGTCTGCAAATCAAAGCGATCGCATACCTGCCAAGCGCGATCGACTTCTGCTAAAAATTGTCCTTCAGCCAAACCCTCGTCATTAGGATCGGGCAAGGAAAGCGAAAAATCTGTGGGATCGAGACTCGCTAAGATTTCATTGGGGATAGATTCGACGGCAATAGGTTCGAGGACAGATTCACTAACAGGCACGGGCAATCCTTAATTTAATATTGAATTTCAGAGCGAAGTTTATTAGCTCTACATCTAGATTAATTTATATTTTAAGCTAGTAAGCTGAATATTGAATAAGGCTTCGGCTCCGCTCAGCCACCAATATATGCTGGCTGAGCGGAGCTGAAGCCCTTGACTAAAAAGCAGACAAAGAAGATCAGCAAGATTTTTGCACTTGTGGCTAAGTTTAGCGAATTTGGAAATTGATAAACAAGCAACTTAAAAACGTTAGCTGAGCTGTGAGCAGAAACATATAGATCACAGCTCGTTTTTGGAAAATCGTTAAAATCAAGCCGATCGCCTTGAGATCGATCGTTGGGCCAAAAACCAGAAAGGCAAGGAGCGATCCACCTGTAAAGGTAGAGGCAAAAGACAATGCAAAAAATGAGTCAACCGTGGAGCAGATCGAAACGATCGCCGCCAAAATCATCATCGACACAATCGAACTAACTGGCCCCTGCCCCAAACTAAGAATAATATCGCGGGGAACCCATACCTGAATGATGGCAGCGATCGCACTACCCAAGACTAGGATTGCTCCTAGTTCACGCATTTCCGCAAGAGTGTTGTCTAACAATAGATTTAAACGGTCTGGCAAAGACTTAGTTACAACTTGATTGCTAGAGGATATGTAACCAGCCAGATCTAAAGGCTGACTGCGATCTTCATCCAAAAAAAATGTGCCAATAGGGACAGCCCCAACCTTAACTTTAGGAGCAGGTAAGGCGATCGCAATATTTGGTTGCAAAATAGCCCGTAAGTCTTTTTGGCCACTAAATACGATTGAGACAATAATCGCATTAGCCAGTGAAAGTACCACTCGTAACACCGCAATTTCAGGTTGATCTCGAAACGCTGTCCAAGTTGCCCAAATCACTACAGGATTGATCGTTGGCGCTGCTAGCAGAAAGCTAACTGCTACTGAAATGGGCGCGCCTTGAGAAATTAAGCGCCTTGCTACAGGCACATTGCCACATTCACAAACGGGAAACATAAATCCAAGCAAACTGCCAGCTAATGCACCTAAAAGTGGATTTTTGGGCAAAATTGCAATAAGTTTACGCTCATCAACAAATATTAATAAGACTCCAGATAATAAAACGCCCATCATCAGAAATGGAATCGCTTCAACAAGAAGACTCAAAAATAAAGTAAAGGCGCTGAGAAGTTGGTTCATAGGTGCGCTATCTGCTAAGCCATGGATTCTAAAAAGTTAAAATAGCTGTAAGTTAACCTTTTTATTTTTGAACTATGGCTCGGAATATTTAACTATTTTCAGCCTAACAATTATAAATGCTTAGACGTTTTAAAAGTTTTGTGAGACTCTTCTCGTAAAATGGAATGTTAATACAACTAATCTTTGATCAGTTGTAATGGGTAACGGGACTGAAAAACGAACTAATGCTTAATAGGATAGCCGCTATGACCGCACAAGAACCGCAAACACCCGAAATCCCCAAAATTCCTAATGCTTCAAAAATTACGCCGCCTAAGCTGGAAGATTATCGGATTCCTGCGTCCCCTGGGTATGCACTGCCAGAAACTCGCCATATCATGTCCGCCCCTGAATTGGGTGGCGAATCAGCAATTTTGGCTGAGTTTGATGCAGCAGCGCGCTCAGATCACTTTTCTATAGCCTTACAAAAAATAATTCGTTGCCGTGACAATGTCGTTCCAGCATTGCTAGAACGACTAGAAAGTGATGAAGTGGCACTTGCGAAAAAAGCAGCGATTGCTTTGGGATATTTGCGATCGCCATTAGCCATAGCCCCCTTAATCGAAGCCACGAAAAACCCATATCGCCAAATAATTTGGCAAGCAGCATCAGCTTTAAGCTGGATTGGCAGCGCTGATGCTATCAATGCCTTAATTGCTTTACTACATCATCCATCGATCCAAGTTCAGGCTGCCGTTGCTAAAGCCTTGGGGAGAGCGAGCCTACCTGCGGTATCACCATTAGTTGATGCCCTTAAATATAACGACGACTTAGTTAAAGTCCATGCTGCTCATTCGTTGGGGCAGATTAATTCTCCCTTAGCAGTCACCACCTTAATCGCAGCTCTCGAAAACAATAGTAAGGCGGTTCGGCTTGAAGCGGCTTGGGCGCTCGGACAGATTAAATCACCCATATCAGTTCACGCTTTAGCAAGGTTACTTACGGATAATGACATTAGCGTGCAATCTCAGGCAGTTCAAGCGCTCAAAAGCATTGGGGGACCTGCAACAATTTCGGCTGTGGCTAAAATGCTTAGTACGCCTTCAAGTCACACTCGCAGTGTGGCAGCACGCACTTTAGGACAAATTGGCATGGAGGAAGTAGTGCCACTACTTGCTCAGGTGCTTAGAGATGATGAATATGCCTATGTCCGATGTGATGCGGCATTAGCTTTGGGAGAGATCGGAACCCATGATGCTGTGTTTTATCTGTCTCAATCTCTTAAGGATAGCGATCGCTCAGTCCGCAGCGCTATCTTAAGAGCGCTAGCACAAATAAATTCACTTGAAGCACAGGAAATATTACAAAATATTAGGCATTCGGTATCAATACCGAATTATTCAGTTTCAAATCTACGAGACTTTGGGGACGAATCAGACTTTACGACAATTCAAGGCTAGTTATCCTATTTCTAGGCGCAGTAGACACTGTTATGTTAGAAAGCAAAATCCAGAAGAGAGTA
>CAIJEA010000137.1 GCA_903819605.1 uncultured cyanobacterium
CAGATCGAAGTCGGGCATCGCCTTATTCAAGAAACCTGCGTGACGTGCTTCATCACGGCTCATAAGGCTGAAGATTTCAGCCATGAGTGGATTCTTGTCTTTGATTTTGACAGCAATTTCTTTGTAAAGTAGAAAGCCTGAAAACTCTGAAGTACAAGATCCTTCGAGAAATACTCGGAAATGCTCTCTCACTTTTGGATCGATATGATCCCAATTTTGATTGAAATCAGCAGTACGGACAAAGTGACGACGATTGTAGTCAAATTTAAATTCTTCGAGGATCGCTTCATAATCTGGCTTCAGATCAAAAATATCCATATTTGCCATTGCTTCAAAGTCAGTAGTGTAGAAGCGTGGAGTCAGGATGGATTCACGTCGGCCAGTCCCGTTAACCTTTTGTTGGTTTGACTGGCTTACATCGGGTTTAGAAGGAGTAGCTACCATAAGTCTTGTGCTGATTTCTTAAAATTTTACTAAGTTTTTTGTGGATAAGTTGCAGTTTATATACCTATATGACAGCCTATTTTACGGCTAGTGTTTAGTTTATGGGTAGTTATATCTAGAAACAAGGTTTGCTTGTTAAGAAGCGTTAAGTAATTCCCATACAAATCATGAGCACAACTTATTTAGTTAGCGATCGCCGCGTCAACTTGTTCCATACTGAGAGATCGCAGCAAGCTCACCTGTGCGCTGGAGGTTGAGATATTCGCAAAATATTCAGGGGTGAGGTAATTGGCATAGCTAGTTTCTTTCAAAAGGTGAGTTTTAAAGAAGGCAACACTCAACAACTTGAGATAATCTTGCGAAGCGATCGCATTGGGACCAGCTAAAACACTACTTATTTCAGGACTAAGGAGATCGTCCGAGGTGATCGCCGTAACCGCAGTATGTCCCGCTCCATTTAGCAATACTAAATAGCGATTTGCGGCAGTCAACCAAGTAAACGGCACGATTTGCTCAGAAACAACTGGAGCAAACGTATCATCAGAACTACCAACTATAGCGATTGGCACAGTAATCTTACTCAGCGCAGTCTTACCCAAAACATGACTGGTTATAGGATTAACCGCGATCGCGGCAGTGATACGTGGATCTCCCAACTTGTAGGTTTGATTGGGCAATCCTAACGCTACACATTGCAATAACAGTGACACATTCCATTTATATTTGCCTTGACAGACTTCACCTAAATCCGCAAACTGAATCTGAGCATCACTTACCAATGCCAACGCCGCATAGCCGCCAAAAGAATGTCCAATCATACCCACATTTTTCCAGTTGATATTGGAACTACTAGGATTGTCTACCTGTGGTGACTTCTCTAGATAGTTCAGAACCGCAGTGATATCTTGGGGACGATCAATAAAGCTATCGGGTGGCGCAATCTCACTAGCAGCACCAGTAATTAATTTATTTAATTGTTCGGCACTACTGTTGGGCGAAACAGTCAGCACAACGGCAAATCCATAGGATGCTAAATGTTCGGCTAGATAGAGAAATGGCTCGCGGTTAGAAATTAGACCAGGATAAAGAACGATCGCGGGGATGGGTGATGATTTGAGATTGGTAGTAGCAATTTTAGGAACAAATAAATAAAATGGAATTTCGTATTTATTGTCTAATGCAGGTGCTTTGAGGCTATATCGATCCCATTTTAAGCTGCCTGAATCACGCAAATCAGCTAGCGGAATAACTGATTGTGGAGATGATTGTATTATTTTTGCAGATGCAGCCTGCTTGGTTGCCTCACTGTTTACCATTTGCACGACCTTTTGCGTATTCTTAATCAGATCGCTCAATTCCCCAACCGTTTGTAGTCCTTCTTGAATGTCAAAATAGATATCTGATGTCGGAAACTTGCGTAAGAAATTCAACAAAGTCAACCCATTCTGTTTGTCTACTGTTGCCAATACTGCGGCAGCACGGATAGCCCGATTTCCCGATAGATTAGGTCCAGTCTTGATAAATTCCCCTAAAATATCTAGCGCTCTTTCTCCTTGTGAGGTGTAAAGAAATCTCGATAGCAAAACCACTGGGACATCAGCCCTTTCTAATAAAATCCGCCGAAAACTTGCCATATCGGAAGCTGATATGTAGCGAGATGCCATATCAAGCGCCCCACGTAATTCCCCAGTTTTAGAAAAGGTCTCTAAGTCATCAACAGATACCGAAACTTCAAAGATATTAAACCTAAAATTGACAGTTTCGGCAGCCTCACTAGGTTTCGCGATCTCCACACCACCAATCGCACTAAGCAAAATCATCAATGGGGCAGATCTAATAATCAATCGCGAGGCAATTCTGGCGATCGCATTTGTTAAATATTTCATATTTAGCTTTATCTATTGGCTTTATCTGTGGAGACGCTCCTAAAAGCTAACACGAAATTTATCTTGCATAGTTTTAAGCATCTGTTCTCTTTATAAACTGAAAAATTAGGGACGTTTCGCCATCTCATAATTTCTCAGTTATAGCTATCGCTATAGTCAAGTAAGTTAAGATATAACCCCCAAAAAAGAATGACGGCGCTTTGCGCCGTCATTCTTTTTTGGGGGTTATATTTGCAATGTTATAGCTAACTATAGGGATGACAGGCACAATATACAAAACAATACAAATGTTAATATTCATCAATTTTGCCCCATTCGCTCTAGTGGCAATGCTAACATCCAGATTAGTTAAACCTCGATTAGATATAGCTTTAGGAGCGCATTTTGACATTACGAGTTGCTGTTGTAGGCGGCGGGCCTGCGGGTTCCTGTGCGGCTGAAACACTTGCCAAAGCAGGAATTGAGACCTACATATTTGAGCGTAAGCTAGACAACGCCAAACCCTGCGGTGGAGCAATTCCTCTATGTATGGTTTCCGAATTTGAGTTGCCTGACGAAATCATTGATCGCCGCGTCCGCAACATGAAAATGATCTCTCCCAGCAACGTGGAAGTAGATATCAAACTAGACAATCCCGATGAATATATCGGCATGTGTCGTCGTGAAGTTTTAGATGCTTTTTTACGCAATCGTGCCGCCGACCTTGGAGCAAAACTGATCAATGGTCGCATTCTCGATATCAAGATCACCGAAAATGGCAAACAACCTTATGTTCTGACCTATTCAGATTTTGCTGAAGGTGGCAATGAAGGTGTCATGCGTACCCTCGAAGTCGATTTGATTGTCGGTGCTGATGGTGCTAACTCGGTAGTAGCCAAAGCGATCGATGCTGGTGACTATAACTATGCGATCGCCTTCCAAGAGCGCATCCGCATCTCTCCAGACAAGATGGAGTATTACAAAGATTTAGCAGAAATGTACGTTGGCGATGATGTGTCGCCCGATTTCTACGCATGGGTATTCCCCAAATACGATCACGTCGCTGTTGGTACTGGCACGATGCACAAAAACCAACGCATGATCAAGAAGCTCCAAGCAGGAATCCGCGCTCGTGCTTTGCCCAGAATCGAAGGTGGCGAAGTGATCAAGATCGAAGCCCATCCAATTCCTGAGCATCCACGTCCTCGCCGTGTCGTTGGTCGCGTTGCCCTCGTTGGTGATGCGGCTGGCTATGTCACAAAGTCCAGTGGTGAAGGTATTTATTTTGCGGCTAAGTCTGGTCGGATGTGTGCCGAGGCGATCGTGGAGTTTGCGGAAGCTGGTAAGCGCATTCCTACCGAAGCCGATCTCAAGGTCTATATCAAGCGTTGGGATAAACAGTATGGTCTGACTTATAAAGTTCTAGACATTCTCCAGAACGTATTTTACGCCACCAACGCCACCCGCGAAGCCTTTGTAGAGATGTGCGCCGACAAAGATGTCCAAAAGCTCACCTTTGATAGCTATCTCTACAAAACCGTTGTGCCTGCTAATCCTTTCACTCAGCTAAAAATTACCGCTAAGACAATTGGTAGTTTGCTGAGAGGCAATGCTTTAGCTCCCTAACTACAAAAGGAGTCGCCAAACGACTCCTTTTGTAAAATAGAAAAAATGACAGCCCTAGAGCTGTCATTTTTTCTATTTGCTGCTTTGACCTTCTTCACGGCTTGCTGTTTGGATATACAAAGTTAGCAAGAAGACGGTAGGTACAAATACTGCTAGAACAGTTGCGAGCAGACCAAGAAAATTAGTTTCCATAAATTTGACTTTAATTGCTTAGTTTTAAATATTTTGATGACTGCTAATATTCTAAGTTCAAAATTGATTACTCTTACGAAAAAATTAAAAAACCAAAAGAAGAAAGGGGCGCTTTGCGCCCCTTTCTTCTTTTGGAGATTAAGCTTCCCAGAGCTTGCTAATATTTTTTTCTAGGCGTTCTTCAGCCTCAGCAAATACCTGCGCTGAATTATCGAGAATTTCACCTGCATGAAGTTCAAGCAGCTTGGTAGAAAGAGCAATGCGATTACGAGACTCATCAATATCAACAACAACAGCCTTAATAATGTCGTTGAGTTGAAATACACGAGTAGGATCGCTGACAGGCTTTTGACTCATTTCTTTGACATGCAACAAGCCTGATACTCCAGCAAATTCGACAAATGCTCCAAAAGGACGAATATTGGTAACTTTGCCAGTAATCAATTGCCCCTTAGCAAGTTGGTTCATCGCAGCAATCTTTGCAGCTTGACGGTTAGATAGCACCAACTTTTTACGAGTTTCATCAGCTTCTATCACCATTACAGGCAAAAATTTACCAATCAATTTTGCAAGATCGGTTGTGTCAGAAAGGTGCGATCGCGGTATAAAGCCCCGTAATCCGACAGAATCAACAATCACTCCACCACTATTTGTCCCAATCACCTTAGTTTCAAACACCTTAGATTCGGCTTGGTAATCACGAAGAGTTTGCCAAGCTTGCTTGAATAATAAGCGTCGCACTGATAACTTCACTTCACCATCAGCATTCTGACTACTAATAATCAGAAATTCGTATTCATTACCAATCGGAAAGGCATCATTAGAGCGCGAAGAACCACTGAGAGTGGCTTCTTCAATGGGAAGAAAACCTAATGATTTAGCGCCAATATCGACATAAATGCCACTACTTTCGACTGAAATCACCTTGCCCTTCACAATTTGCCCCACAGCAAACTCGTAATTATGTTCGGCGAGGGCGTTGGCAAAATCGTCGGCAGAAAATGACTGAATATTTGTTGTGGCGTTCATGGATATCGATAAAATATGCTAAATATGCGAAGCGTTACTTGCGTGTACTTTATTGTAATTGTCTCACAGCGATTATAGAGAATATGAAGTAAATCTATCTTTTCCTAAAATCAATATGCTTCTTAATATAGAGGCTGCCTATTAGATATAGCTATAGCCAAGTAAGAACCCAGAAGAGAGTGGGGGGGGGGGGGGGG
>CAIJEA010000138.1 GCA_903819605.1 uncultured cyanobacterium
AAAACTTTTCTGAGATGCATCGACATTAAAAGAGTTGTCTCCACTGAGCACTTTTTTGCCAGTTTTATCAGCAGAAAGATCAAGATATACAATTCCATCACTGATTAAACTCTTAAGAGCTAGCTTCAAATTACCAAAGTCTAATCCGCTAACACCTGCTAGCAAACTCTTTCCACTCTGCTTTGTTTTGCTACTCTTGATTGCTGACTCTGTTTGCCACCATTCCATTAATTTGCGGGAAGGAGTACCAGCAGTTTTGAGAGATGAGGGTACTTGTAGACCTAACGCATTGAAACGCACCATCCAATCGTCTCCAGCAATATCCTCTACTACTTGAGGATTTTGGGCTTTGCTTGTCTGATCATTCGGATCATAGCCTTGAACATCATCTTTCTTATACTTAGTTTGAGAGGCTAATTCTGGTTGCTTGTAAGCAATAGCTTGTACTTTACGCCACTTGTCTTCACCAGCATAATCCATTGTCCATTGTTTAGTGTCAAGCCACTGAACAAACCATTGCATAATTTTGGTTTTGTTGATCATGTGACCTCCAGCATAAGAATCTTGCAGATAATGATCGCCAAAGCCATTATCAATAATGGCATCATTAGCAAGTTCTGCACCTTGATTCGTCAGAGATTCAATTTCAATTAATTCATTATTTGTATCATTCTTAAAGTTGTCTTGATTGTCGAAATTTTTAGTACCTTCAAGGGACTGTTTTTTCTGTTTAGCTTGATTTGTTTTTGTATAAGAATCCTTAGCTTTAACAATAGCTTTCTCATGATAGCTTGCCCAAGAGTGCCAACTTTCAGGAACAAAGTGACAAGCATTACGAGCTAAAGTCGGAGTATACTGATTTGTGTCTTCTTGAGTTCCTATTGACTGTATTCCTTTTAATAATTCTACCTGTCCTGCTTTACCACTAATATAATCAGGAGTAATTGCACCTTCAAATTTGAATCCTAATTTTTGATTGACTAGGGAATTGCCCTTCATCATCTTTTTAGCATCTTTAACATCTTGATCTTTTTTCTCTGTAGAAGTCAAACTATCGTTTAACTTGGTGTAAATTTCTTTTAGCCTGAAAAATGTCTCTTGACGCACACTTTGGACAAGTTGGAAACGGGCTTTAGGGTCTGCGGTCTTCATCAAATCCACATTACCGTAATAATCAGCTAACGTATTCATCTCTCCATAGGTAATGATAAAGGGAGAAACTCCATCTTTGCCGCCACCAGGGAGTGCGACAAGAACTGTTTGATATTTAGAATCTATTTCACCAGATGTGCCTTTTTGTGGAGGATTTTTCTGCCAATCATTAAGACGTTGTAGCTCTTGGGAAATAACGTGCATGACATTTCCTTTAGTGATTTTACCAACGCCATCTATATCTGCTACCTCAGCTTTTTCCATCTCGCGCTTACTACCAATACCTAAAACCCCACCTTTTTTCTCTGTTTTGCTAATTAAGTCTTGCCAATTACCAATTTTAGCTAAGTCTTTAGGATCTGCATCTCCTAGTAATTGGTGTTCCCATGAAGAGTGCCGCTGAATCACATTAGAGTGAGCAGTTTGTTTTACAGTTGGTGTGACACGATCTGATATGGGCTTGGTTTGAATTAGCTTGGCTTGAATTTTACTGCCGCCAGAACATTGGGTGCATGAGCAACCTGAACCATGTGATTGTTCTGTTTTACGTTGAATTTGATTGTTACCACCGCAGTTATTGCAAGCACAACCTGAACAGTGATCGCCACTAGAGACTTTACGTTGGATATTAACTACATCTGCTAATTTACGATTTAGTAAATCCCTAACACCACTAGATTGAGTTGCTTTTCGTTGAATACTTACACTTGTTGAATTACACGACAAGCATTGGCAACTAGTAGAAGTAGATTCTGCTTTGAGTTGTAAGTCAGGCTTCATTTGTACTTCATCTTCTTCTTGATGGAGTTGCAAATCAGGCTTCATTTGTACTTCATCTTCTTCTTGATGGAGTTGTAAATCAGGCTTCATTTGTACTTTTTTACGCCGTTGTACAGAGCTACCATTTTGCTGCACTACATGGGTCAACTCATGCGCTAATAATTCCTGTCCCCCGTTACTACTAGGATCATATTCACCTTGTCTAAAGAAAATATCTTGTCCTGTTGTGAATGCTTTTGCCTGAATTGATTGATTTAATTGGTCGGATTGCGAATCCGTATGTACTTTCACTCCGCTAAAGTCTGCACCCATCGCCTGACCCATCTTTTCTTGCAGATTAGAATCTAGAGACTGACCACTACTCCGTGCGCTTTGAATCGATGACTCTAAATCTGATGATGCTTCTCCCCCACCAATATTTTCGCGCCTTTGCAATAAGGGCTTCATTTGTAATTCTTCCTTTTCCCCTGATTCATGCCTCTGGAGCATAGAGATATCAGACTTCATTTGTAATTCTTCCTCTTCTACTTCCTCCGATTCATGGCGTTGAACTGGTAGATCTTGAATGGATGAATTGACAGGGTTAGCTGGAGAATTAATTTGCTGAACAACCCTCACAGCAGTCACATCTGCTTCTTTTTCATATTTGTCGTTTGGTTCGCCAATATTTAATTTGGCTTGGATCGTCATTCTATTTGCAGCGATCGCCTTTAAACGATTTAATGGTTTTGCTTGAATTGGCGTGTCAGACGATTCCGTGGTGCGCTGATTAATTAGCTTTCCTAGAATATTCTCAGAGTACCCAGATCGAGGTTGAGCGTCTTCCTGCAAATCTGTCTGAAGTGGGGCGAACGCTCTAGTTTGTAAAAATGAAGTTGTGGGGTTGATTGAATCCGTGGATTGGAAAGGCTTTTTACCGAAATCGGATGTACGCGACATATCACTAACCCCTAAACTCACTTACTGAGGTGCTGCATATATTTGCTAATGCATATTCTCGCATAATCAAAAAAATTTAACGACAATTTTGATTATTCACTGCCCCATCTTGAAAGGTCGTGTTACATAACTTAGCATTCGTAAAATTTGTGTTTATTACTGAAGCATTTTCTAGATTAGCCTCAACTAAATTTACTTCGCTGAGATTGGCTTTTTCGAGATTGGCAAAACCTAACTTGGCATTAGTTAGATTGGCTTTCAGTAAATTTGCACCTTCTAGATTGACAAATTGACGCACCTTTGTAAATACATCGACATTACCATCAGCATAGGTATCGGTCAGGTTAGCTTCTTGGAGATTACTTTCACGAAAAGAAGCATCGAGTAAATAAGTATTGCTAAGATTTGCCCCCATCAAATTTGCTTTGCCAAAATTAGCAAGCCGTAAATCGGCGTAACTTAAATCGACATAGGTAAGGTTTGCCTCTTGTAAATTTGCACCTCTCAGATCGGCACTGCGGAGATTTGCGCCTTGAAGACTTGCCTTGCTTAGATCTGCACCAATGAGCTTGAGTCCATTCAAGTCTGTATTTTGTAAGTTACAGCCCTGACAGCGATTGGTTTCGATTAGGCGTTGACGATTTAGCGCTTGGATACGATCGCTACTAGGATCGGCAAGAACTAGTGAAGGTAAAGAGAAGATCGCGGCGATCGCAAAAATACCAACAAATAAAACTTTAGACATGATGCACCTTGATACCTTTATAAGAGTTAGAGCGTGTAGTGACATCGATAGAAAATATGATGATAAATTAATGTGAGATTAATCGTGTTGTTTTGTCGAGCTTTGTGCGATCAAGCAAAAACCTGTGATTAAAAAATTGGGAATATTGATGATCTTGCGTTCTTTTTTTCAGTCAGTCAAACAAGGCAAGCGATTTTGGTTACTGATGATCGTGCTGCTAAACCTGCCGATCTCGCCGCCCGCGATCGCCCAAGAAAAGTTACAGGATTTTGACTATTGGGCTTCACTTTGTAGTTCATTAGTCAAGTCGCGCAAATATAAAGAGGCTGTAGATGCTTGTAATCAAGCAATAACTCTGAATACCAATGAGCCGATCGCTTGGCTTGAACGGGGGGATGCGATGATCGGTTTAGCCATGTATACCGAAGCGGTAGTGTCCTACGATCGCTTTATTAAATTGCAACCAGAAAATTCTGGAGCTTTGGCTAAACGTTGTAGCGCATTGAATGAGCTAGAACGCTACGAAGATGCGATCGCTTCCTGTGAATTAGCCTTACGGCTCGACAAAAATTGGGATGATGCCTCGCCTGCAATGGTGTGGTATATCCAAGGCGCATTGTTAAAAAGATCAGGAAAAATGGCTGAAGCCCTAGAATCGCTGGGACTAGCCATTCGCTCAAATCCTAACTATTCTCTTGCCTTAACTGAGCGTTGTGATATTTATATTTCTCTAGATCGCGCTGCCGATGCGATCCAAGATTGCGACCGAGCTATCAAGGTCAATGCTAATTGGGGCAAAGCAACCCCTGCGATCGCTTGGAAAACAAAGGGTAAAGTCCAGAATCAGTTACAGCGCTTTGATGATGCGCTATTTGCCTATGACAAAGCCGTAGCGATCGAGCCGACTAATGCTCAGGCTTGGGCAGAGCAGGGGATGATTTTATGGAAATTGGGTCGTTATGCCGAAGCTTTATCTTCGCAGGAATGGGCGCTCAAAGCTAAGGAAAAATATTCTCTTGCACTAGCTAATTCATGCGCTGCCCTTAACCAACTACGGCAGTATAAAGAGGCTCTAGCAGCTTGCAATTCGGCTCTTCAAGAAGGGGATCAGCAGTGGGATTATCTTGGTCCCGCTTGGGCATGGGATCAACGTGCTAATGCGCTCAATGGACTAGGTAAATATGAAGAGGCGCTTGCCTCCGCTAACCGTGCGATCGCTCTTCAACCTAATCAAGCTAGTTTTTGGGGAAATCGTGCCGCAACCCTTTGGGCTTTAGGTCGTTTTGATTTAGCACTTTCTTCAACTAATCAAGCGATCTCCCTTAACCAAAACTCTTCTGCTGCATGGTTTAATCATGGGCGCATATTAGCCTCGCTTGGTCGTACTGAAGAAGCTTTAGTTGCCTATGACAAGGCAATTCAAGGCGATGCAAATATTGGTAATCAAATTTCTTTGGCGGATATTTGGACTAATAAAGCTGCTTTATTGTGGCGACTAAATCGGTTTCGAGAGTCAATTACAGCAAGTCAACAGGCGATCGGGATTAATCCTAAGTCAGATACAGCTTGGTTTAATCTCGGTTTAGCACTCATGTCTATCGATCGCTATGCCGAAGCTGCCGTTGCCTATAGTAGAGCAATCGCTATTGACGTGAAAAATGCTGATTACTGGACGGGTAGAGGATTAGCACTACTATCACTCAATAGTAATGCTGAGGCTCTGGTTTCCTTTGAACAAGCCCTAAAGCTTAATCCTAGCCAAACCCAAGCGACAATCAATAAAGAAATTGCAATCGAGCGATTAAAGCCCAAGCCAGTAAAGCCCTAGAGCAAAGTCGGCATTTCGCGCTGCCATTGCTGATTAAATTCCGGGAATTTCTGAAAGATGGCATTTTAACTCTTCGACCTCAAAATTGGTCATTTGCTGCCACTCTTCGATTGTGAAGTCATAACCCTCAGCCTGAGCGAGTTGAACAAAACTTTCTAGGTCAGGCGCTTGATTTAACTTTGCTTTTAAAAGGGAATCGGTTTGGGCTGCTCTATAGAGCCTTGCCACTTGATCTCTTGCCATAACATTGGTTAGGAGTAATGTGGAGATGATATTTCGATGAAAGGTTTAAACTGATTAATCCTTGCAACAAACAACGCATCTGTAATTGATAATAGTCTATCGTGAGTTTTACGAACTAAGGCAAGCAATTTATGGCGAAGAAGGCTCCGAATGTTTGGCAAAAACTATGGAAAAGAATCACCGATGTTTGGGATCAATTTCTTGGCACTATCGATGGGCTCATCGGTAACCGCGTTGTTGATTTTTTAAACAAAGTAGTTCCTACTCCATTACGATTTCTGCTCCCTTTTCTCAGAGATGATCTGGGGATTGAGACTCCGTCAATTTCCTCCTTTAAAGGTATTGGGGTACCTGAAAAGATAGAAACCAAAGAAGTCTTAAAAGAAATTGCGATCGAGTCACGGGTGGGGACAATTTGGCAAATTAAGCCACAATTTCTGCGCTATCAATGTCAAGAATCTAATCCTTTTCGATGCGTATATCCTCAAGAAACTGTTGCCGATGATCCCAACAATAAATATTGCAAAAAATGCCAGTTTCCCGCGACCTTGCCACCTGAAGTTAAGGTTCGTGGTGTCAAAGGGGTCTATCAAGTCGATGACTATATCGGCATTCGTGGTTCTGGGAGACTGTATAACGCAACTAACCTAACCGATGGGGAATCCTTCTTATTCAAAGAATATGTCATCCCTAAAAAATATTTTAACGATCAAGAAACTAGAGCTTGTAAGCGCAACTTTGAATCTTCAGCAGAACTAAAACTCTCAGATGGTAGAATGCAAGACTCTCGGCTAGTTACGCCGATAGAGGCAATCTCTGATAGTCGAGAAGAGCGATGCTATGTAGTACTTCCAAAAACTGAAGAAGCGATCTCTTTGGCTGAATATTTAGCGCTCAATGGTGCTATGACCAGTTGGCAGGTAAAATCCTTTCTCAACCAAGCTTTACAAACTCTTGAGTCGTTGCATTCGCAAAAGTACAGACTGAGATCTGGAGTCGTGACATCAGGCTTACCCCACGGCAATTTGACTTTTTACAGCATTGCCATCAGATCGAATTTTCAGGGGTTTACTGTCTATCTAAATGATATGGCGCTTTGGGAAGATCGCTTCTATTCAACCGATAGTCCAATACCTGCCTATTCGATCAACCGCGATCTCGAAGATCTGGGTTATATTGCATTTTATCTATTGCATGGTGGAGTAATTGATTTAGAAGATAGATCTTGTTTGAATCCCAATAATGTCAACCATTGGAACAGTAAGGTTAATGCTGGGCTGAAAAAGTTTATCCAGAATTTAATCGGATTTGGGGAGTCTAGTTACACCTCTGCGGAGGCAGCTCGTCGCGCTTTACTAAGGTTGCGAATTGAACGCGAAGCCTTAATTGAATTTGAGGAAGAAGCGGAAGTAGAACCAGAAAAGAAAAAGAGTTGGTGGAGTTTGTTTACCAAAAAAAGAATCGCGATCGCTCTAGGCATAATTCTTTTAGCGCTACTAGCTTTTTTACTGTATTTCTGGTTAACTCAGCCACCCAAAGTTGCCAAACTAAATTTAACATGCTGCATTAGTCAAATATCAGATATTCCTGAAGGCAAATTTACCTATACGGCGGATAAAAATGGCACTTGGAATTACGCACTTTTACAAAATAACTTAATTGCGAAAGGCTCAACCCTCGAAGCTGAATTGCAAAAGCGTCAGCCAAAACTTCAGCTCAATTATCAGCCTATAAATGTTGACAACAATGTTAATAAAGATTCTGGACAGTCATTAATTGCAAAATTGCGCTCAAACCAAGCAGATTTTGCGATCTCAAGTGCAAGCGATAATTTGAGGGGAGATTTCGTTACTCAAAGCATTGCCTATGATGGCATCACTGTATTTGTCGCTTTTAGTTATGCAAAACGAAATAATAGCTTGCCAACTGCTCTCCAAGGGAAAATCACCTTTGAGCAACTGCGACAACTCTACACGGGTGAAATTATTAACTGGAGACAGTTAGGAGGACCAAATTTACCTGTCAAGCTGTATATGCCCCTAGATACTGCGGCTGTAAAAATCTTTGAAAAACTTGTACTAAAAGATGAAGCAGCGATCGCCACTTTTCGTCAACTTGCTCAAGATGGTAGTAGAGGAATTACATCTTTATCTATTTTTGATTCATTGCGACAGGTGATCCGCGACTTTGAAGATAACGATGTTGGTAGTATTTCCTTTGGATCGATCAGCCAAGTTTTTGGACAATGCTCAGTCTATCCGCTGATGCTAGCAGACGATAACAAGCCTTTTATTGCTCCTTTAGTCACGAAAACAGGAGGTGCGATCGCCCCTGACATCGATCTCTGCAATGAAAAGGGTAGTTACATCCAAAATTATTCAGCTTTTATCAATCAAACCTATCCACTCTCCTATCCAATTTCCGTTATATATACCCGCGACAATCGCAGATTGCCGATCGCCGAGAGATTTGTAGCAATCATGAGAACTGAAGAGGCGCAGACCTTACTCAAACAGACTGGACTAATTCCTCTAAAATTCCCAATTACTCCCTTCCCAGTGAATAATTAGGCGTGCGCGGCGAA